>DAOTCE010000030.1 GCA_035452965.1 Candidatus Paceibacterota bacterium
TCCGTTCCCCACATTGCTGAGCGGCAAAGTGTGCTTCGCTAAGGATTCAGGCAATACCAGCAGAAGGGGGAATTCCCTTTCCTTTGAGCTTGGGGCAAGTATCCTTATTCGTGCCTCAAGGCCGCCACTCCGGCGAACTGAGTTAGGCATCTTTCCGCGGATGGAGTAATATCTCTTTCCCGGGCCGGCATGGAACGGGCTTGAGCCTGTAATTATTGGAAAATGGACGCAGCGCACATTAGAAACTTCAGCATTATCGCCCATATTGATCATGGGAAAACGACGCTTTCTGACCGGCTGCTGCACCGAACCGGCACCATCAGCACCCGCGAGATGGAGGACCAACTGCTGGATTCCATGGACCTGGAGAAGGAGCGCGGCATTACCATCAAGGCGCACCCGGTAACGATGCATTACCAGGCCAAAGACGGACAGACCTACGAATTGAACCTGATTGATACCCCCGGCCACGTGGATTTCTCCTACGAGGTGTCACGGAGTCTAAGCGCCTGCGAAGGGGCATTGCTGATAGTTGATGCCGCCCAGGGTGTGGAAGCCCAAACCGTCGCCAATGTCCACCTGGCGATGAAGCAGAACCTCGCCATCATCCCCGTCATCAACAAGATAGATTTGCCACATGCCGACGTCGTGCAGGCAAAGCGGCAGTTGGAGGACATCCTTGCGATTCCGGGCGATTCGGCCATCTTGGCCAGTGCCAAGGAGGGCATCGGCATTGACGAGGTACTCGAGGCCATCGTGGCACGAATTCCCCCGCCAATCCCAACCGGCGCGCCCTCGCTTCAGGCCCTCGGTTTTGATTCATATTTCGATACTTACAAAGGGGTAGTAACCCACGTGCGCGTCTTCAACGGAGAACTGAAGCCCGGAATCCACGTAAAGCTGCTGCACTCCGGAAAGAACGTCGAGGTCAAGGAGGTCGGCAGTTTCAATCCCAAGCCTTACGTTCGCGAGCGCCTGGAGGTTGGCGAGACCGGCTACATGACAGCCAATATCAAGAGCCCGCAGGAAGTGAAGATGGGCGACACCATCACTGACGCCCGGCATCCATCGCCGGCGCTGCCAGGGTTCAAGGAGATTCACCCCATGGTGTTTAGCGGGATCTACCCGATCAACACAGGAGATTACGAGCACCTCAAGGCCAACCTGGCAAAGCTCCAATTGAACGACTCGGCTTTTCTGTACCAGCCCGAGACTTCCGTGGCCCTGGGTTTTGGTTTCCGTTGCGGATTCCTGGGTCTGCTGCACCTGGAGATCGTCCAGGAGCGCCTGCGCCGGGAATATGGGATGGACATTATCGCCACCTATCCCAGCGTCATTTATCGCGTGATCCTCACCGACGGGACGGTCAAGGAAATTGACAATCCAGCCTATCTGCCCGAGCCGACCTATATCAAGGAAATCGCTGAGCCGATGGTCAAAGTCTTTGTCATCTGCCCAAACGAATACATCGGAGACATGATGGCGCTCATCAGCGAAAAACGCGGCGCGGTGGACCACACAGAAACCCTGGATTCACGCCGTGTTATGCTGACCGGTCTCCTTCCGCTGAATGAGATTCTCATTGATTTCCATGACCGCATCAAGAGCATCACGCGAGGCTACGGATCAATGGACTATGAACACGGCGACTATCGGGAATCGGACATGGTCAAACTCGACGTGCTGGTCAATGGGGAAGCCGTGGATGCTTTCTCGTGCATTGTGCACCGTGACAAAGCGGAGGGCAGGGGACGCGCCCTGGCGGCCAAGCTCAAGCAGGTGATCCCGCGCCAGCAGTATGCCGTAGCCATCCAAGCCGCCATCGGCGGCAAAGTCATCGCCCGCGAAACCGTCGGTGCGCTGCGCAAAGATGTCACCGCCAAGTGCTACGGGGGCGACATCACTCGCAAACGCAAACTCCTCGAGAAGCAGAAGGAGGGGAAGAAGCGCATGAAGTCCTTCGGGTCGGTCAACATCCCCCAGGAAGCCTTCATTGAAGTGCTTAAAGCATGACGCGTTGTCCGCTGATATACTGCTGCTGCTCTCCCTATCGAACAACCCACCCAATCCAGGCCTCATGATCCTCCAATGGTTTCTATCCAAAACGGTCCGGCAGGCCACGGCCATGCGGAAGCACGTCCAGAAACTGCTCCACCACCAGCGTGACATCCTGTCGCCGCAAGCCATCGAGGCAGTCCAGGCTGCAATAGAGGACTGCCGGAAGGCTGTCGCCGAAAAGTCCGACAAAGCGGCCCTGGAGAAGCAGATGGAGCACCTGGAGAAGCAAGCCAATAAGTGGCTCAAGCCGTATCCTCATGCCGCCTGGCGTGAGAACTTCGAAGTCTTGCTGGTGGCACTGGCTGTGGCCATGGGTATCCGCACCTTCTTCCTGCAGCCGTTCAAGATTCCTACTGGCTCCATGCAGCCCACCCTCTATGGCGTAACCTCGGAGAACCTGCTTGAGCACACGCAAACCAAGATCCCCACTGGTCTCACCCGAGTTCGCCAATGGTTCGAGGGAGTCTCCTACATCCACCTGGTGGCGCAGAACGATGGTCCGCTGGAGCTGGTGGAACGCCCATTCCGTATTCTAATATTCAACATATGGCAGAAGATTGTTGCCGGCGGCAAGACATTCATGATTTGGTTCCCACCCGACTACGGCGCACCGCCAGCCGGCACTCTCGAGGCGCGGGCCAACCTGCGCTTCGGCCAGTCCTTTCAAAAAGGAGATGACATAATTAAGCTGAAGGTGAGTGCCGGAGACCATCTGTTTGTTGACCGAATGACCTACAATTTCCGCCGGCCGAAGCGTGGGGAAATAATCGTCTTCGAGACCAAGGGCATCGACGGCTTGCCACAGGACCAATTCTACATCAAGCGGATGGTCGCCATGGGCGGTGACCGCGTTCAGCTTGGTGATGACCGCCACCTGATTATCAACGGCAAGCGCCTGGACGCCTCAACGCCACATTTTGAGAACGTCTATTCATTCAATCCCAAGCTGCCCCCGAGCGACAGCCAGTATTCCGGCCACGTGGGTTTTCCATATCTCGCGCCATACTTTCAAAACAAGCCTGACGGCGTGGTCGTGGCGCCCGATCATTACATGGTCATGGGGGATAACACCATGAATAGCTTGGACTCCCGCGCGTGGGGAGACTTCTCAGCAACCAATGTGATCGGCAAGTCTTTCTTCGTCTACTGGCCGATAACCGACCGCTTTGGCTGGGGGAACTGGTGAGAACCATTCAGCCTGCACACTAAAGAGGACCCGCAGTTGGACAGGGTTCAGGGCCACAGCCCAATAACGACAGGCTCTAGTGCCTGCTTCAGCAAGAGCAACTCAACCAGCTTATATAGAACGCACAATGTTTATTATATTCAATACGCCAAGGATGGTTTCGGCACTGTAACGGAGTTTGTGCCTTGGCCGACAAATCCGGCAAAAGCAGATTAAGGCCGGAAAAGGCAGAATAGCTGCGAATAGGCCGGTTTTATTGGGGTGTGAGGGCATTGGCTCATGCCAAGGCGCGAGGACAATTCCGGCAGTTTTTTGGAGGCCGTGACAATCCCGCCAACTCCTCATGTCCAAGCAGAGAAGGCCTGAAAACATTGGGGATTCTGCTTTGGACATTCGGAATTGCCGGAATTGTCACGCCGCGAGGGAGGTTGTCAACCGCGGAAGCCGGTTTTGACTGGAATTGGACGGTGTCCAGAAATGAGGCACCGCCTTTTCGGGGGCTGTTTCCTCGGCGGAGTTGAGGGTGCAGCGCCAGTGAAGGGCACCAGGACCAGCCTTGACGGGCCGACCCGTCCCCTGCTCTTCCGAGCCGGGAGTAATGAGGCTTGGCCCTGGTCGCTTGGTCGGACCGATCCGGCGGGCGACCTGGCGGGGTGCCCGCCGTGGGCTCGCGGGGATGGCGCGGCGGCGGTGCCAGGGCCTGGCGGTGGCGAGCGGGTGGAGCCCTGCCGCACTGTGCCAGGGGGCCGGCTGGGCGGGTGAGGGCAGGGCTGATGTCGTTGCGGGTGATGTTGAAGCTGATTGAGGCCATTACCAGTCCCAGGCAATCGCACCAAATTCCTTCTCAGCGTCCTCTCGGGTGCGTGGTCTGCTGGCCTTCACTCCGGCCATGAGAAAACCTGCGAACTCAGGCAGCTCCATCAGTTGCGGCACCATTAGCTCGTCCAGGTTCGAGAACGCCTCCGAATAGGCTTTTATCGCAGCTTCCAGTTCACTCATGATTTTGCTTCGAGCAGCCGGCGACAGCTGCGATCACACTTCCAATGGGACACACAGGCCCCGATGCAGGTGGCGCGCCAGAAGCTCCAGGCCTAGATCAAATTCGCTTGAGGATCGTGTGCTTCTTCCCGTTGGATGGGGGCCGGAATTTCTGGTCGCCGCGGGGCTACTCGTGCCATTTGTTTCGGTGTCAATGTCGGTCAAAGGGGGCATCATAGTACATTCCTGGCACACGGAGTAGATAAGCGGGCTGACCAGGGCGGCCGAGCTGATGCGGGTGGTTGGCTGGCCGTCGGCGTAGGGTTCGCGGAACGTCGCGCGCTCTTCCAGCATCGACACGCGCCGGCATGGGGTGTGCCTGCCCCGCTGTCCTCTGCTGGCCAAGAGCCACGCCGACCAGGTGCTGGCCGGCGTGGCGATTGGACATACCGCGTTATTTCCGGAGCAGTTCCTTTGCCCGCATCGGGCCGGCGCAATACTGGCCAAGCGTCTGGAAGCCTTCGGATTCCATATAGTTGGCGAGGACGCGCAGTTTCGCCTCGGTATCAGCTTCATTGAGCAGCCCCAGTGAGATTAAAAGCCGAGCGGCCTGGGTGCATGGCGACTTGCTGTTTGTCCAGCGTTTTCCGAGGCGGGTCAGGGCCTTCACCTGGCTTTGTAGCAAGCCGACCTTTACCCAGTAGTTCGCTCTAGCCAGGTCGCCGGAGGGCTCCTCGATGAGTTTCGGCTGCTGGCGTCTCGTAGTGGGTTTGCCGGCTTTCACGCGGTCCTCCGTCTCTGTGTTAGAAACCGCCGACGGATCAGGGCACACTGGATAGCTTCATCCAGGAAGTCCCCGAAATTGACGCCGGTCTGGCCGGCGATGCTGGCGGCCTCGGTGAAGTTCCGGGGGGATACAAGGAACGTCACAAGCACACGGCCGGTGCTGGCGGCGACGAGTTGCAGACGCATCCAGTGCCGCGAAATCAGGCGGCGGCGAAGGAACAGGAGCGGCGGCTTGGGGTGGCGTGCAACCCCTGCGGCCTTGCGCGGTGTGGAAGAGTGGCTGGCCTTCATTCAGAGGCGCTCCCCTGCGCTAGCGTGAAAGACTCGGGGCCCCTGAGCGCAACTCGGTACAAAGCCGTTCCCCGGCATACGGTTATGCGCCCGCGCATAACGGACTCTAGGTTATTGCGAGCAGACCTGTAGTGTTCTAACAGACCGTTATCCACCATAAAGTTAACCAATTGAGCAAGACCAGCGATGGCACGCTGGGCGCGGTCGTTGGGGTGGGGGACAGCCTCGCGGGTTCTGGAAAACTCCGCCACGAGCAGGTCTAGCATCGCGACGGTGATTTCTATGTCCTGTCCCAACTCGCACACGTCAGACCATGCCACCCGCAGCGGGTCAACTAGTGCCCTATTGGAGTCGGGTTGTTCGACTGGAGTGTGCGCGGAGCAGAGCGATAGGCGTTGCTTTCGCCGCCTGGTGGCACTAGCCTTTTTGTGGACTCGGTTTGGTTCTCTTTTCATAGGACTTCCTGACTTGAGTCTTTGGCCCTGGTAGTGGTGACACACTGCCGGGGCTTTGTTTTCTTTGTGCCTCTTGCTGCTCGACCCAGTGAAGCAACCGGAGGGCAGTTTCGCCGCCGGGTTCTCGTTTCCCCGCCAGCCAGGTCGAGATGCTTGAGAGGCTTACACCAAGCCATTTCGCTAACGCGGCCTTCTGTCCTCTCACCGCTGTTACCTTGAACAGCCGGGCTCGCAACTGTCGCATCTGGTCCTGCATTGCGGCAACATTGCCGGATGCGGCAACATCCGTCAACACTCTATTTGAAGATTCTTTATGGGGGGCCGCATCTTGGTGGATCGGCTCGTAGCGCATCTCAAATCCAGTTGGCGTGGGTGTCCAGATCTGGCGGTAGTGGGTTGAAAGCTCCATGATCCGCTCCAGGTCCCGCGGGGAGGAGAGGCCAAGAGCCCGGGTGGCAGCAAGGAACTTATCGGCGGGCATTTCCGCTGGCGAGGTGTGGAGGGCTGATTTGTCGGCCTCGGATGCAGGTGCGGGAGGTTCTCCCTCAAAGAACCACTCCATCGGCTTTTCGAACGCGCGGGCAAGCTTGAACAACTCACGCGCTCCTGGGACGGCTCCGCGCAGCCATTTGCCCACGGCGTTCTTGGAGACGCCAGCGGCCCGCCCGACCTGCAGCTGGGTCAAGCCGCGCTCCTGGATCAGGGCCTTAAGGCGTTCCGCGAATGGTGAATCATCATTCACTTTTTTGTTGCGGATACCACTTAAGTTGACTACACTTCAACCATGACAGATGAAGCAACACCGACGACAGTGCGGCGCCGAGGCCGTAGAATCAAGGGAATTGTGGCCGCCGCCGCCGCCCTCGGTGTGACCCGTGGACATCTGTGGTCTGTGCTGCATGGGCGACGCCAGAGTCAACTGCTGATGCGTCGCTACTGGGCGTTCCTGGGGGGCAACCGAGCGGATAATCGCGGGCGCCGGCCGCCGATTCCCTCAACGGAGCGCTCCGCGTGACTACCGAGTTTCTTTATCATTGCATCGCCGCGCACGAGTGTGGCCATGAAACGGTGTGTAGTTCGCTTGGAATCCAGGCGAGGGCGTTCTTGGAGGTTGCGTTTGACGGCCGCGTCCGGGGTGGTATCACGCTGGCGGCCACAGACTCCGACCGCGTCCCGCTCTTTGACCGTGCTTGTGTTGGGTGGGCTGGTCTTTTGGCCGAGTATTTGAGCGGCTATCCGTTGCATTCTGAAGCAGGGCTCCCGACGCTGGGACCGCGGACCATTGCGGCCTGGGCAGCGGCGGCGTGGAAATCTAGGTTCTTGCTGCTCTCTGCTGAAGATCGGCTGCTACTAGAGCGGGAGCCAAACCGAAGCGGAGCGGCAATTCGCGCCCACAAAATTCTCACCGGACCCATTGGTAGCAGCCGCCTGTATCTGCGCCGTGTCGAGTTGGTAGAAGAGTTTCGGCGCGTCCACTTTGAGGAGGGCGTTCGGCTGGGGGTAGTGCCGAAGAGCGCTTCTTTTTTGCCAACATGATCCAAACTTTTACCAATTCACAGGATGGGCCGCAGTGGCTTGCCACGGCTGCGCTCGTGCGCTTGATGCGAGATGAGGGTTTAACCTGGCGCGATCTGGCTTTGAAAGCCCGGCTCTCGCCGGTGGGTATCCGCGTCCAGGCCTTTTGTGGCTTCCCGCACAAAATTACCCGGTGGAAGATCGAGCGGGCGCTGGATTATCAATGGGCTTTATGGTCGAACGCGCGGACACTTGCAGCCAGGCGGAGGTGTGTGCAGCTCTTCGGCCTTGACCCGTTCCTTACAAGCCGGTCGGCGCTGAGGTGTGCCGCGGGCCTGCTCGGCTTCGATTTTAGCGGGTGCCGGTCCAAAGCAGATTTTAACGAGGCCGTGCTGCTCCATGCCGCCGCGTTCGGCCAGACCGCTGCCGTTGAAACAGCCCACCCTAGAGAATGAATATGATCGACAAGAATATACTGAATCTGGCGGATAAGCATGACCAGTTCGCGCTCCAGTTGGCCGACCTCTCAAATCAAGAGGCCGGTCTGCGAACCGATGCGGAGAAGCGGGCGGCCGAGCTAGCCCCTTTCGGCGGCGTTGGGTTGCTGATCAAGTATGCCGGCAGGGACGATGGCCCAGCCGACGAGCAAGGCTCCGTAGCAATAAACGAACTGCGGGCGATTTACGCGAAGCTGAGCGCCTTGCCTGGGGTGCGGCGGAAGCTCAACGAAAAGATCCAGCGCTTGCAGAGCGAGATACATCACGCTATCGGCGACATCCGGACAAGGTACTTGGGGCTTGCGCGTCAGCGGCTCCAGAGTCTGGCCACGGCCGGGGCAGTGGGGTCGGCGGAAACCAGTACGGAAGTGGCAACGAAGGAGCAGGTTGAGAAGGCTGCGCGATGGGTTAGGTATTTCGACTGCTCCCTTGATGTGCGAGACGCTGGGCCAGCCGTTCGCGAGATTTTTGCCAATGTGCACCGGTTCGAGAGTGGGGAAGCGTGTCCATAAGCGCTGGAGGTTTTAGTCATGATTGAGCGCCACAACTCTTCTAAATCTGCGCGGGACCTTGCGGGACCCGGGGTCCCGTTTGGCAATCAGCCCATTTCTCTCGCGTCGGAGGGTGTGGGGCAGCCGGGGGATCTGGAGCCCCCGCAGACCCCACCCCTCCGACACCTACCCGCCGGCGTGTCTTCTAAACGAAGGCCCAAGCAGCGAAGGGCTGCGCGGCGGGCAGACCGGCGGGCGGCTTTGCAGGGGGATTTAATTCGCCTGGTCTTGTGGAAGCTCGTTCAGAAATCCATCGAAGAGGGTTTCTCGGTGCACCAAATGGCCATCTTGACGGGGTCCAGTCCGAGCCACTTGTATGGTTTGAAGAAGCTGTTCGAAACGGGGGGTTATGCAGCGGTCGCCCCGCTTGTCGCTGAGCTTTGGCCGGAAGCCCTGGCGTGGCAGCTGTATGACCGCGCGACGGCTTTAAGGCTTTCGGGGGTGCAGGCGTGAAACTGCTTCCACAAAGGGCTTATAGGGGCTTTTGCCTACTGATCGGCAGGGTTACCCGGTTTGTTCATTCAAATGCGCTGGCGCCCTGCGCGGCGCTCGGCGGAGAGCCTTCTCGTGCCGGGGTTGACCCGACAAGCGGGCTTGCCGGGGTGGGCGTTTCGGATTTAGGTGGAAGCAAGCGCACAGGTGCCGCGCCCCTTGCGCGGGCGGCCGGCGAAGGGCCCGCGAATTGCACGCGCGGTCAACGGCCTGGCGTTATGGGTTCGCGCCAGGCCGTTCTTCCCACTATCAGCGTGTCTCCAACCTTTCGCCACCTGGGGATATTGGATCGCTTGGGCTCCCCATGGGTTTCGGCTGAGCTGGTAGCCGCTCAGCGCTCGGGATCGCGGAGTGGGGTCGAGCTGGCTTTCCGCCGGGCGATGAAGGGGCTCACCGTTGAACAGCTGGCGGAGTTCATGTTTGTCGCCAGCCACGCTCCAGATGAGCTGGAAACGCTTTTGAATCGCGGGCGGGCTGAGTTTACCAAGGCCGCAATGGACTTTGTCTTACAACAGGTTTCGCGGCCAGAGTTGGATTTCGTCGCGGCGAATGCGCCCGACCTAATCCGGGCGGATCATTTGGACAACGTTGCATAGACTTTATGGCAGGCGTATTACAATTCACACTCGGTCTGGAGGTTTCCAAGGCATTGAGCGCGTTGAACGTCTCCGCGACAGCGGTGACGGCACTCACTGCGACATTCAAAGGGCTCGGCGCGGTGGTTGGGCGCGTCTGGGACCAGTTGGACAAGGGCGCGTCGCTGAGTGACCTGTCGAAGAGGACGGGGGTGTCGGTCGCTAACCTGTTTCAGTTGCAGAAAGGCTTTGAGGCGGTCGGTATATCGGCGGACTCGGTCGGGTCGGCGCTGTTCATGCTCAACAAGTCTCTGGGAGGGGTCAATGAATTGGGGGAGGATACCAAGTCCATTTTTGCGCAAGCGGGCCTGTCGGTTGAGGAGCTGAAAAAGGCCGGGGCGGGCGGGGCCATGCAGAGCGTGCTCGGCAGGATGGCCGGCATGGACCAGACCAGCGCCAGCGCCTTTGCCGGCAAGATATTCGGCCGCGGCATGGCTGCCGACATGGTGCAGGCATCGCGCCAGATGAAGGATTTCAACGACGCGATGGCCGGGGCGCGGGCGCAGGCGCAGGTATTTCAGCGGGTGGCGGCGCTGTTCGACACTATTGATAAAGCGGTCGGCAGGGCGAAACAGAAGCTCGATCCGCTGTTCCTGACCATCGCGGAGAAGATCGCGCCTGCGATTGAGCAGGTGCTGAACTGGATCAACAACATTGACCTGACGCCGCTCTCGGACGCAATCGGGGACGCCTTTGACGTGCTGGCAGAGGCGTTCGCCCAGGGCAAGGTCCTGGAACTGCTCTCGAAAGGATTCTCCGCGGCGATAGAGTACCTGGGCAATATGCTCTTTGGGCTGTTGGGGGACGGCGGTTTTTGGGCTGCAATATGGAATAGAATGGTCGGGGAGTTTTATATAGCAATCGCGGTCATCGCTAAATCGTTTCTGAACCTGGGAGTGATCTTGAAGGCGGCGATTGGCCAAGCCTTTGACGTCTTATTTGAATGGGTCGGAAAGATCCCGAGACTGGGCAAGGCGCTTGGTTTGAAGGGTTACAAAGCCGGGGATTTTGGAGCGAGGTTTGCTGACGAGAAGGAGAACGCCTCCGGGGCAAACAAGATGCTGGACGAGCTCTTTGGGGCCGGCACAAGCCGATACGGAAAGTACGTGTCCGGCATGGCGCAGGCATTCGGACGGGCGCAGGCTCAGTCCGGCGGGCCGGCCCAGGAGGCATTCAAGGAACTCGCGGCCGGGTTGCTGGGACAGCGCAAAGGCCGGAAGGCGGCATCCTCTGGTCAGGCCGAGTCCGCTGGCGAGCGGCTTAGCCTGGACACTGGCAAAGGAGGCGGGCAAAGGCCGCAAGTCACCGATCTGGAGCGGATCGGCTTCGTCTTCGGCGGCGGCATGGGCCGCGGTGCCGCGGAAACTACCGCCAAGAACACCACCACCCTGGTCGCCCTGGGCAAGGCGCAGTTGGAGGCGATGCGCGGCAGGGGGGGAGTAATGACTAACGCTTCCGCAACTGCATGACGACGCCTTTGATTATGAGTAGCAAACGTCCAATCAATGACCGGTTCACCGCGGTGCAGATTGCCCAGGCAGCAGGCATCACGAGGCAGGCGGTGTACGCCGGGCTTGATGGGCTTCCGCCGACTGGTCCGGAAGCAACCAGCGACCAGGGCGCGGCAGCTTGGCCATTTGGTGCACTGCCGCTGGATTGGCAGCTTAAGATCACACAGCGCGGCGTGAGGAGGGGGTTTGAAAATGGAGAGCAGTTTCTGGCAGACCTGCGCGAGCCGTGGAAATGCCCCCTGCCCTGGGACCAGGTCCCCGAGCACCAGCGGGGCAAGGCCGTAAAGCTTCAAAATGCCCTGGCGCGAGCGCTGGAGATGCGCAGAACCCCGGGCACGGCGGCTGCCCAGGTCGAGCAGGCGGGGCTGGAAGATTTCAAGGCGCATTTCGGGTATGCGATTTCGGGCCGACACTGGCGCCGGCTGTTGCACCGCACCATTGAGCGGGATGCCGGGGAAGAAAACTGGCAGCGCCTGGAAATCTACCTGGATGACCGGGCATTTGCTGCGCCGGCTGCGAAAACGGAAGTTGTCCGCAACCGATTCCAACACCGCGAGCTTGACGAAGTGATTGCAGCGCTAGAAGACCGGCAACACCCAACGCCGGCAGATCGGCAGTTCCTTTGGGATGCGGCCTTTCGCGATTACGAGCGGGAAACGGCACCGCTCCCCGATTCCACCAAAGGAAACCGGGAGCGGCGGCTGTTCAAGGCATCGCTGGCGCATTATCTGTTCACGGCGTTCCCGGAGCGGACGCTATGCGCGACGGAAGCCGCACTAAGGCGGCGATTTGATGAAAAGCTGGATTTGTGGAGGGCCAATGGGCGGAGGCCGGAGGCGCTGCGGGACCTGCGGCCCGTGAAGTCGGGCAAGTTCCGAAAGGTGCAGTTCCCCAAAGACCTGGAGGCGATTCGGGATCGTGCGATCCTGCATGATGGCAGCATATCGCTCGCCTATCGCCTGTTGCACGAAGAGGGCAAACTGAGCAAGGAGTTCTGCAGCTTCTATCCGTTCAACGTGCGCACTGCCAAGAGCGAAGTGCCGCACGCCGTGCGGGCGGCCGTCGCGCCGATGGTCGAGATGTGCCTGCCGTTACGCCGCGGAGCATGGCAAGCCAGGATGCGAGGCCCCTACATTCAGCGCGACTGGTCGGGTGTTAAAGCGGGCGACTTCTTCATCGCGGACGACGTGACTTGGAACCATTACTTTAAGGAACAGCTGCCGGACGGCCGCTTTCGGGTATTGCGAGGGGAATGCCTGGTGATGATGGACCTGGCGACGGCCTATGCGCTGGACCTTCTTTCAATCGCGGGCCACTATAACGGGGAGCACATTCGGAGCCTCACGCTCAAGGTGCATGACCTGGTCGGGCTGCCGCGGCTTGGCTACTACTTCGAGCGGGGAGTTTGGCGCTCAAAGCTGGTCAGGGGAGAAAGAGGACAAGGGACGCCGGTTCACTTCAGGGAGGCGGAGAATGGGCTGGCATCCGTCAATCTCAAGCTGGAGCTGCGCCACGCTACTACGCCGCGCGCTAAACCAATCGAAGCGACCTTTAGAATCCTTCAGGAACGAATGCGATACATCCCCGGCTTTATTGGATTCAATGAGCGCACGGAGGAGCGGGAGCGCGAGCAGGCGCTGATCGTCAGAGCCAACAACCAGGACCCGGAAGCCCTGCGGCAGTTTCCCACTCAGGCCGAATGGGCCGCGCGTATTTCAGCGGTGCTGGAGAGATATAACCACGACCCGCAGAACGGAGAGATGCTCCAGGGCAAGTCCCCGGCTGAGGCATGGGCGGAGGGAATCCGCAACCGCCCGCTCCGGAAGTTGCCGGATGATGCCCGATACATTCTCTCGACGCACCGGAAGGAGATCACCGTCCGGCAGGAGGGCATCATTCTAACGATCCGAGGACACCGCCGTATTTACTTCAACGAGCATACTGGGCGCCTGATCGGGCAGCGGGTGCTGGCGTTCTACAACCTGGAATTGCCGGAGCTGCTGACCGTGAGCGACCTGGACCGAAAGAACTATTTCACCGTGCGCGCCGTCAAGCTGCCGGCCATGAGCGCGACTCGGGAGCAGCTCGCGGAAGTCAACGAGCTACGCAAGGCCCACATGGCGCCGGCCAAGGCAATCTTTGGCAGCATCAAACACGAGGTTCTTTCAACCCTTGTGAACGACAATGAGCAGCCGGAGGAAGTGAAAGAGCTGGGCCGGTTCCACAATGCGGCGACGGCGCGAGCAAAAGTACAGGACGGTGAACGCGGCCGGAAGCTGCGAAAGCTCTCGGTGAGGGCCGCGGCGGCCGGCATTGAGCTGCCCGGCGCCGTTCGCAATCCAGACGATGCACTGGAGGCGATTGGCCGGCTGAAGCATTTCGAGCAGGCGCTGCTCGCGGAGGAGGAGCAGAGCGAAGACAGCGATCAAGCACAGAAGGCTAATCCATGAGACACGATAGCAACGACCCCTCTTACCCGAAAGGCCGCGCCCCTATCCGCCCCGAGCTGCTGGCGGCCAAACTGGCGGCGATTCGGAATTTCGAATACCCCGCGTTGCTCGACCAGGTGGAGGTGAATCCCCGTTTGGTCGAAACCCTGTGGTTTCTACAGGCAATGAGTCTGCGCCCTGGGGGGCTGCTGAAGTTTGCCGAAGAGTTGCTGGCAGAGTTTCCAGAGCGGCTCGGCACGCCAACGATGTTGAAGGCTAAGGCAAAGACCTACGGCCTTGAGCAGAAAATCGCCATTCTCCAAGAGATGCCGGAACACAGCCGCCCCGGATTCGCCATGGTGCGAGACGGCACATTGGCAGAGATACTATCCGACTCTACACCCGAGGAGGTTGCCGAAATGGATGGCAGAGACCGCAGTGCGTTGAAGGCGGGCTTGAAGGATATGGACGCAGAGTCTTTCCGGGATGTTTGCCGGCAGGAAGCGCTGGAGCAACTGCCGGAGTATTTCACCGCGCTTTGCACAGAGAAGAG
Organism: Candidatus Paceibacterota bacterium; assembly: GCA_035452965.1. NCBI lineage: Bacteria > Bacillati > Minisyncoccota > Minisyncoccota bacterium. The sequence goes on from DAOTCE010000030.1 coordinate 13,938, forward strand.
CGCGGGTGTCCGCCAGCTTTGGTTCTTTCATGACGTGGTAGGTTCTCTGCTGGAGTTTATGGACCGGAGTGCTGCCAAGGTGCAGCAACGCTTGGCGATGACGGAGGTGGCCAAGCTGATTTTCGACCGGCTCGACTATGCCCTGGCTGAAAGAGTGATGGTGCGCATCGAGGGCGGGTCCCGGATCGGAAAGACGGAAGCGCTTTCCGCCTGGGCGGACATGCGGCCGGGCTTGGCGCGCCTGGTGCGGGTGCCCTGTGATAATTCTATGGTCAGTTTCTTCAAGCGGATCGGCGAGGCCCTGGGGATTGATTTCAGCCACGGCAGCAATCCGTCGCGCCTGAAAGAGCGGGTCGAATATGTTATCCAGCATGGAGGGCTGTTCTTGGTGCTGGACGAGGGACATTTTATGGTGCCTGCAAGCCCTACCGCCACCACCCCGCCTCACCGATTGAACTGGGTGCGCACAGAGATCGTGGACCGCGGATTGCCACTGGCTATCTCGGTGACTCCGCAGGCGTTCAAGGGTGCTATCGACCGATTCTTGAAAAAGACGCGGTATGACATGGCGCAGTTTTTCGGGCGGGATTTTTTGCCCTGCGTGCTGCCCGAGGTGTTGAGCGAAGCTGACTTGACTGCCGCGGCGCGGAAGCACTTTCCACAACTTGGGGAGAATGCCCTGGGCTACATCGCCAATGAAGCGCGGCTGTCGGAGAACTACCTCCAGGGCGTCGAGGCGATTGCCCGCAGGACCCGGCACTTGGCCCGCAAGCGAGGCGGGGAGGTGAAACTCACTGACATTAAAACCGCTGTTTCCGAAGTGCTCCGGCTCAATCCGGCCAGCACCGATCAGAGGGCTGATTTGGCTGCGGGTGACTCCTTGGAGGCCAATCGCAAGGTGACCAGGCGGGCAGGGTTTGGCAATGGTGCCGCGACCCGCAAGCCTTTGCCGGCGACTGCCCCGCCGGGCTCACGCAGAGGCGCGGCGGAGCCTGCGCGAGCGGCCATATCTGACGGCTATTCGCCCAGGGGAATGACGCCTTCAGAGGAGCTCATTCCGGTGGAAGCCTGATTTGGTATGACGACAAAACAAAACTCCCTTTACTGGCGAGAATGGGGCTTGGTAGTCCGCTATTGCAAGGCGAACGCATTACCCGCGCCGGATCGTCGCGCCCTGCACGCGGCGGCCCTGGGGGCTGACAAATCGCACCTGTCTTTCACGAATGAAGACTTTGACCGGGTCCTTGGGGAGTTTCGCAGCTACAGCCGTCCGGCTGACCTGGCTGCGCAGCTGCGGCAACTCAGCCAGCCGCGCATTCGCCTCAGATACGCAGTGAATGCCCTGGCGCCTTCGGCTGACTACTGGGCCAGGATCGCCCGCGACAAGTTCGGGACAGATGACCTGGCCGCCCTATCCATCGAGCAGCTTACGCAACTTCGGAATACCCTCGCGGGGCGGCGCCGTGTTCACGAGCACCGGGAGCGCGCGGGCAATGTCACAGATGCAGCTTTAGACAATCGTTCTTTGCGGGGCGCTGGCCCCGATAGGGTAGCAGCCGAGGCCGTCTCGGTTGCGACCTGACCAGCGGAAAACAGTTTGGTTTTGCAGAAACCCGCGAAAGCGGGGCTTGGCGTTTGTACTCGTCGCTTCGTGCCTGTTTTCCGGTTTTGGACATTGGACATCTCAAATCTTCCGGAATTGTGGACCAAGCTACAAGCCAGTGAAGTTCCGCGACGCTGCCCCCGCGTCCAAGGGACCACCCGTTTGACTCGATCCCCAGGTCTCTACTCCTCAGCGGGCCGCCTAGCGCAGGTGCCGAGCATCGCCGAGCAGCAGCGAAATCCCTCTTGATTTGCCGCTGGTGGTCCTTAGTTTCACTGGATGCCTGTTGCGGAAGCACTCAACAACACCTCGACCACGTCGCGCAATATTGAGGTGACAAACACCACCGGAACCACCGGCTTGCTTCATCCCCACAATCAGTTCCCCCGACGCCATATCGGGCCAAGCTCGGAGGAAGCGGTTGAAATGCTCAAATTGCTGGGATTTACAAGCCTCGAAGCGCTGGTTGATGAGGCGGTCCCGTCACAAATCAGGCTGCGGCAACCGCTCCAACTACCCGCCGCCCGTGGCGAGCAAGAGGTGTTGACCGCCCTCAAGGATATTGCCTCGCTCAACCAGGTCTTCCGCTCGTATATCGGCATGGGCTATGCCGACTGCGTCACGCCAGCGGTAATACAGCGCAACCTCCTGGAAAATCCCGGCTGGTACACTCCCTACACCCCTTACCAGGCTGAGATCGCCCAAGGCCGTCTGGAGGCGCTCCTTAACTTCCAAACCCTGGTCACAGACCTGACTGGCCTCGACGTGGCCAATGCTTCGCTGCTCGACGAAGCCACTGCCGCCGCCGAGGCCATGACCTTGTGCCACTCGCTCAAACCGGGCCGGAGCACTTTCTTTGTCTCGGCGGAATGTCATCCCCAGACCATTGAGGTAGTGAAAACCCGCGCCGCGGCCCTGGGCAACGTGGTTGTGGTTGGCGACCATCAGACATTCCGATTCGATGCCCAGGTCTTTGGCGCGCTGGTGCAGTATCCAACCACCTATGGCGAAGTCTTTGACTACTCCGGTTTCATCGAGCAGGCCCATGCAGCGGGCGCCCTGGTGGCGGTGACCGCGGATCTCCTGAGCCTGACACTGCTTCGTCCGCCGGGCGAGTTTGGCGCTGACGTGGCCCTTGGCAGCGCGCAACGTTTGGGCGTGCCGCTGGGCTATGGCGGCCCGCACGCGGCTTACTTCGCAACGCGAGATGCTTTCATGCGTCGCATGCCTGGACGCATGGTTGGCGTCTCGAAGGACACCCGTGGCCGCCCTGCCCTGCGCCTGGCGCTGCAAACCCGCGAACAGCACATTCGGCGGGAGAAGGCCACCAGCAACATCTGCACCGCGCAGGCGCTCCTGGCCAGCATGGCCGCCATATATGCCTGCTACCATGGACCTGCGGGTTTGCGGCAAATCGCTCAGCGCATTCACGCGCTCGCACTGGCCCTGGCTGGGGGGCTCAAGCGACTCGGCTATGAGGTGGGACCTAAGACCTTCTTCGACACCATCCGCGTGGCGCTCGGTGAGCAGAAGGCCGCAGATATCCTCAAAGTTGCGGAAACCCGGCGCATGAACTTCCGCGTCATTGACGAGCACACCATTGGCATCGCGCTCGATGAAACCACTACCCTGAAGGATCTCGCCGATATTCTGATGGTGTTCAATGAGAACCGCCCGCCAGATTTCAGTGTGGATGAACTAGCCACCGCGATCGAGCCGGACTACCCGGCGCCTTTTGCACGCACGAGCGGCTATCTGGCTAACCCCGTCTTCAACCGCTACCACTCGGAAACCGAGCTGATGCGCTATATCAAGCGGCTGGAATCACGCGATCTCTCCCTGACGACTTCCATGATTCCGCTTGGCTCCTGCACGATGAAATTGAACGCGGCTTGCGAGATGTTTCCAGTCACCTGGCCGGAGCTGGCCCGCCTGCACCCTTTCGCTCCGCTCCGCCAGACGCGCGGTTACCAGATTCTGTTCCAGCAGTTGGAAGAATGGCTGGCGGAAATCACCGGATTCGCGGGCATTTCCCTTCAGCCCAATGCCGGCGCGCAGGGTGAATACACCGGCCTGCTGGTCATTCGCGCCTGGCATCTCAACCGCTGTGAAGGGCACCGCGATGTCTGTCTTATCCCCACCTCGGCCCATGGCACCAACCCCGCCAGTGCTGTCATGGCCGGCTTAAAAGTAGTGCCCGTCAACTGCGATTCCAACGGCAACATTGACGTCGCCGACCTCCGAGCCAAGGCCGAGGCGCACAAGACCAGCCTGGCCGCCCTGATGGTCACCTACCCTTCCACTCACGGGGTATTTGAGCAGGCGATTCGCGAGATCTGCGAGATCATTCACGCCAACGGCGGCCAGGTCTATATGGACGGAGCCAACCTCAACGCCCAGGTTGGCCTTTGCCGGCCCCGGGATATTGGCGCCGATGTCTGCCACGTGAACCTGCACAAGACCTTTTGCATTCCCCACGGTGGCGGCGGCCCGGGGATGGGGCCGATTGGCGTAGCGGAGCATCTGGTGGAATTCCTGCCAGGACATTCGGTTGTGCCGCTGGGCGGAGAAAACCCGATAGGCGCCGTTGCTGCCGCCCCCTGGGGCAGTGCCAGCATACTCCCCATTCCGTGGGTCTATATCGCAGCGATGGGAGCCCACGGCCTGACCAAGGCGACCCAATACGCAATTCTCAACGCCAACTACATCGCCCGGCGTCTGCAAGACTACTTCCCCGTCCTCTACCGCGGCCACGGCAACCTCGTCGCCCACGAGTGCATCCTCGACCTGCGTCAGTTCAAGGACGTTACTGTGGAGGACGTGGCCAAGCGCCTCATGGACTACGGCTTCCACGCGCCGACCATCTCCTGGCCGGTGCCCGGCACCATGATGGTCGAACCGACCGAAAGCGAATCCAAGGAAGAACTCGACCGCTTCTGCGACGCACTGATCAGCATCCACGCCGAGATCACAGCTATCCAATCCGGCCAAGCCGACAAGCAAAACAATCTGCTCAAGAACGCCCCCCACACCGCGGACATGATCGCGGCTGACTCCTGGCCGCACCCTTACTCGCGCCAGCAAGCCGCCTTTCCCGCCAAATGGCTCTACGAGCACAAGTTCTGGCCCGCCGTAGGCCGCATAGACAACGTCTATGGCGACCGCAACCCGATCTGCACCTGCGCCGGCATGGAGACCTACACCTCGAAACCCGCCACCCCTGGCAACTGACTGCCGGCTGTTCCCTGCCCCGAGACGGCAAAATAGAGCGATTTCGACCGACTTCGCCCGGAAAAGCACCCCCGGCCTCCAGCGAGACACACCGTATCCGCACCGTATCCACACCGTATCCACACCGTAGGTTCATTACCGTAACCTGTTCAAACCACTCTACTTACGCACATACACACCTCTGCCGGGTTGCCAATCCGTGTAAGTAGCTGGCTTTTAGTTACTTACAGCGCTTTCCATCATATCTCGCAGAGGATTCTGGCCAGGCGGGCCTGTTTTGACTATTGAAGAGGGCGATGAACGCACAAAAACTGTCGCGCCGCCAAGCCTTGGCGGAGGCCGGTTTACTGGTCGGGGCTGCGGTGATGCTCAAGGACACCTTGCTCAAAGCGGAACCCGTCAGGCCGCCTGTCCAGGCACCCACTTCGCCCGTCCGTTATTGCCTGAACACTGCCACCATACGCGGACAGAAGCTGGGCATCCTCAATGAAATCGGGGTGGCCGCTCAAGCCGGCTATGACGCCATCGAGCCCTGGATGGAGTCCATCAACGTCTACGTCAACAACGGCGGCAGCCTGCCGGATTTGAGGAATCGAATCCGCGACGCCGGGCTAACGGTCGAGGGAGTTATCGGATTCGCGGAATGGGCAGTCGAGGACGACACCCGACGGGCCAAAGGTCTGGAGCGGGCCAGACGAGAGATGGATTTGGTGGCGCAGATCGGCGGCCAACGGATGGCCGCCCCGCCCGCAGGCGCTACCCGCTTGCCCAAACTGGACCTGCTGAGAGTGGCAGAACGCTATCGAGCCTTGCTGGAAGCCGGTGTGCAGAGCGGTGTGGTGCCTGTGCTTGAGCTGTGGGGATTCTCCCTAAACCTGGGCCGCCTCAGCGAGTGCGTCGCTGTGGCTGTCGAAACGGGCCACCGCAACGCGTGTGTGCTGGCCGATGTGTTCCATCTCTACAAGGGCGGTTCGGACTTCCACGGCATTCAGTTGCTGGGCCCTGAGGCGATACCTGTGCTCCATTTGAACGACTACCCGAGCGATCCGCCGCGCGAGACAATTGACGACAGCTACCGCTTGTATCCCGGGGATGGCGTCGCCCCGCTGGCCGACTTGCTGCGAATGTTGCGCCGAACCGGAGGGCAGAAAGTGCTGTCCCTGGAGATTTTCAACCGGAGGAACTGGTCGGAGGGCGCGTTGGAGGTGGCGAAAACCGGCCTGGCCAAAATGAAGGCGGTTGTGGCCAGCACCCCGCCATAGACCCGGCAGGCTTTTCGATTGCCAGGCGTATCTGCCGGCACGTCGGCGCGTCCAACGCCCAGAAATTCATGGCGCAATCGGCGGTTTTCTGCTAGAACCGTGGCACGTAACGACTGAAGCATTGCTGCCATGAGAATCACCGAAGCGCTATTCGCCGAGCATCTGGTCTTCCATAACATGTTCGATCACATCGAAGCCGTGACGCCCAAACTGAAGACGCTGGCCGAGGTGAAGTCGCTCGCGGCGCTGATGGAGTCACTGCTGAAAGCTCATTCCGATACGGAAGACGAACTGTTTATCGGGCCGCTCGAGCACTGCTTCGAGCAACTGGGCCAGCGCGACGCATTCCTGGAGGAACATCAGGAGATTGACGCCAGCCTGAAAAACCTCCGGCAAGCCCGGCAGTTAAAGAAAGCGCGGCAGTTGTTGCTCGCCGCGGTGGCTTACTCGCGCGAGCATTTCGACAAGGAAGAACGCATCGTCTTCCCCCTGGCGGAACGCGTCCTGAACAACAAGACCCTCGACTCCCTGGGGCAAGTCTGGACGGAGCAAAGAACGCGCGTCGTTCGGTAACCGGGCACTGTTGCTTTCAGAGCCGCCGAGGTTTCTCTGCGGCAATCCGGACCGCTGTGTTCACGCCGGCGACCAGCGCCGCCAAACGCACCGCGAGCGGAAAACCCGACGGGGCCTCAAAAGTGTAGGAGAGCCTGGTCTTGTGCATCAGCAGGAAGAACGCTTCTGGCCACTGCGGTCGGGTGCGCGGATCAAGATTCGGGCGAATGACACCATCGCGCGCCGGCCGGTCTTCTATGACTTCCGACCGGTCAATCGGACACACCTCGCCAACACGCCCGATGATTGCATCAGCCAGCGAAGGCTGGTTATCAGGATTCAACTCATAGAGATAGAATCCCCGCGCCTCCCAGTCCTCGTGGAGGCACAGGCACAAATCGAAATCCGCCTGCTGCGTCAGCCATCTGACATGGGCCACGGTCTCCGCGGCTTGGGGAGAAAGATACTCACGGTTGAGGTCAACCTCATCACCATTCTCCCGGCGATTCAGCTCGAAGCCGGTCGGATTCAGGCAGGGACAGAGCCAAAGGTCCAGAGCCGGCGGCCAGTCATTCTCCCGCAAAAGCTGGCGTGCCGCCAGGGGCCCCGCCGGTTCATCACCATGGATGCCGGTGGAGAGGTAAACTCGCGGGACGCCGGGTGTGGTAACTCTCGCGCGACGAACAAAGCCAACGATGCTCTTCGGACCCGGGTGAATTTCCTCAATAGTCCAGCCTGAGGCTTCAGCCGCGGCCACGCAGTCACCTAGAACAGCGTGAATGTCAATGGTCTCGCCTGAGTAACCTCTGATGTTCTTATCCAGCCTTTGCATGCTGCCGTCTGGTTAACGCCCGCAATCCATCCATCAACTCCATGACCGCTCGGTCCAGGCCGGCTACGGACCAGTCACCGCCACCTGCCCTGCCCCGCCCGGTTCCAGTTGATCGCGGAATCCATGCTTGTCCCACCTCGGATCCAGCCCCAGATCTCGCAGCATCTGCAAGTCCTTCTCCACAGGTTGATTGGTTGTGGTGAGGTAATTCCCCACCATCAGCGCGCTGGCGCCGGCCATGAAAATCAGGCTTTGCAGGTCGCGCAGGTTCACGGTCCGCCCCCCGGCCACTGTGATCTCCTGTCTTGGAAGGACAAATCGGAAGCACGCAATCGTCTTGAGGATTTCCAGCGGAGCCAAGGGCTTCCGTTGGCTGAACGGCGTTCCTGCAATGGGGTTGAGGAAATTCATCGGCACCATGTGCGCACCGAGATCCTTCAGCGCAAACGCCAGGTCACAGCGGTCCTCGCAGGTTTCACCCATGCCCAGAATGCCCCCTGAACAAACTTTAATGTCCGCGTGTTTCAAGTGCTCGATCGTCCGCAGCCGGTCCTCATAACTGTGCGTCGTGCACACCTGCGGGAAGAACCGTCGTGAAGTTTCCAGGTTATGGTTGTAACACTCCAGCCCGGCTTCTCGGAGGCGGTCGGCCACCTTCTGGTTCTTGATCATTCCCAGCGACGCATCCGGCCGCGGCTCTCCATATTCCTTTAGCTCCTTCAGGCGCTGGCAAATCTGTTCGAGGGCTGGACCTTCCTCCATTCCTCGCCAGGCGGCCACCAGGCCCAGGGCCACCACGTCGTTGGCCTTGGCTTCCGCCGCCGCCGCCCGCACTGCTTCCGGTTCGATCAGGCCGTGGCGCGGCGAACTGGTCTCATAAATCGCCGACTGGGCGCAGAACCGGCAATCCTCGGGGCAGCCTCCCGCTTTTATGTTCACGATCGAGCACAGGTGAATCTTATTGCCCTTAAACTGCTCGCGGATGCGATTTGCCCATGTCAGCAACTCGAAGATCTCCGCCCTGGCCTCAAGGGCGAACAGCCACCGGCCCTGCTGCCGCGTGATGTCACCGCCGTCCAGCACCAGGCGCCCCAGGTCCGCAATGCGGCGCTGAACGCTGCCGTCAATCTGTCTCGCGCACATGGTTGACAGCATAAGCGCCGGCCGGATTTGCGCAAGTTGTGAGCGCGGCGTGGATCAGGACAAACGTGGGAATTCCAGGAAGTTCTCGCCCTGAGGCAAAGGGCTGGGGTGAGCGGGAGGCAAACACCCACCTGCATCGTTATGACTAAGCCGCCTCGGTTGGACGCTGGCCTTGCGGGGCTGTTGCTATTATGGCTGGCAAGACGATCTCCTGCTTCTCCTCGTCGAACTTCAGGACAATCTGCGTTCCCACCAACTTGTTCGCCTCGCAGAACTCCAGGGCTGCGGTGGAGCTGACGAAATCCATCGCACTTGAGCTATCAGACGTCCACGAATCAAAGTCCTCGAAATAAAGACCGCTATCCTTTCGCTGAAGGAGTATTCGCATACGCTGTATCGTGCATCGCCTTCACTACCTCGAACACCCAGCTTGTCACCCCGGCCCGGTATGGCCGCCGCTTGGCCACAAATCGGGCTCGTTGCGGCTAGTGTGCACCAACAGCCCTCATCGGCAAGTGTGAATTACTCCAATTTTGCAGGGCCTCAGACCTGGGTGGGGCCGCCTCGCCGAGAGCAGGCTTCGCGCGTGGTCAGCGAATGATAGGGCCTAGGATATTCGCGCGCGGGACCGCCCCGTAAACACGGCTGTCTATGGAATTCCGGCGGTTGTCGCCCAGGAGAAAATAGTGATCCTTGCCGCACAGGAACAACTCGTCGTGGGACTTGGAGTCGCTGAACGTCAGGGTGCCGGGCGTCAGATAACTTTCGTTAAGTTTGCAGCCGTTGACGTAAACGTAGCCGTCCTTGAGATAGACCGAATCTCCCGGCGTGGCGATGATGCGTTTGACCGAGAAACCGTTATCGCTCGGGTCGCGCAGGACGACCACGTCGCTTTGATGCGGCGCGCGGAAGTGATAAATCCAGCGGTTGAGCAGGCAGTTCTGGGAGTCGTGGAGGGTAGGCACCATGCTCCGCCCCACAACCCGCACCGACTGCAACAGGAAGTGGCTGATGATGAAATAGCTCGCCGCGGCGAGAACGGTCATCAGCAGGAGTTGGAGAATCTGCCGCAGGATGGAGGGCCGCACTGACCCGCTCTTGCACGCGCCAACAGACGAGGCGGGGTTGGCGAATACAGTCGAGGGTTGCGTTGTTTCCGTCGCAGTGCTCATCAATCTGCCCCCATCCTATCGCGCCCGAGATTCTCCACAAGTTGTGGGAAATACGCACTGCCATACCGGTGCAGTACGGGTACCGCCCACGCATCACCGCCGCCCGGTCGTGGCGGCACGGGAATCACGCTGCCGCTCTAATTTGCATCCACCCGGCTCGCCGGGGTGCCAGGGGCCACTTTGGCGATGGCCTCGCGCAAGTTCTCCAGGAGAAACGGCTTGCTGATCACGTAGTCAACACCTGTGAGCGGATTGCCTGAAGCCTGGATCATCTCGGCGTAGGCGGTGATCATCACAACCGGTTGCTTGGGCGAGCGGGCCTTGATGGCCGCTGCCAATTCGTCGCCCTTCATTGCCGGCATATCGAAATCAGTAATGACCAGGTCAAAGTGGTCCTTCTCCAGAATCGCCAAAGCATCCTTGCCGTTGCCGACGGTCTTCACCTCATGACCGTCGAAGTCCAGCATCATCTTCACGGCGTCGCAAACGAGCGGCTCGTCATCAACCACCAAGATGCGTCTTTGCGGGAAAACAGGACCCTTCATCAGTACGATAATTGATTATAACTGAACGCATTTTAACACCTTTGCAAGTAATATCCAGCCTTCTTTTTGCTCGCCAGCCGGCCGGCAAGGTGCTATACACCACGTGGTTGCACGGTGCTGGCACACCGCACCGGGCGCATCGTGTTGTACGTGAGATTCACAGTCGCGCTGGCGGCTGGGCTGCTCCTGGCATCCGGCCAGGCCGGTGCCCAGACCCTGAACCTTCCGCCACGCCCCGCCAACGCCCCGACCGGCAGCCAGTTCGCCAACATCATCACCCCCATGCCCCTGGGCGAGCGCGAGTATTGGATCTACGCGCAGGTCGCCAGCGGGAACGTCCCGAACTTCCAGCGCACACTGGTGCCCATCAACGTGAGCGCCAATATCAATGGAACCCTGCACACAGCCACCTATTACGCCGCTCCGGACTACCTGGCGATTGGCTCCGATGCGGATTACTTCCTGGAGCCGACCACGCCCTTGCTGGCCCAGCGGATGTGCGACCTGCTCGGCTGCACACTGCCGACGCGCAAGATGGTCAACCAGATTTGGACGAACGCCGCGGTCAAACTGCCGCCAAAGCCTATCCCGCCCAGTGGGGCGATGATTACCGTGCCCGTGTTTGCCCAGCATAATTACATGGTCCACACGCAGCGCGTCGCCTTAACCAATTCATTCCCTCTTGGCGCATTGGTTGGCGGAGACAAGAAGGACGTTGTCGTCTCCAGTAAGATCTACACGAACTTCAGCGGTCCAACCAAGCCAGTTGTGATTTACGGGTGGCATTCCACGACTGGCGTTCCAATTCAGGGCCTTGTCAACGACCATGAGGATACCTATGCCGATTACAGCCATGGTATCCGCCTGGTTCAAAACGCCATTACCGTGGACGGAAGCCCCAACACGGTCACCAACGTCCTGACCACCTCCAGCCTCGCCGCCCTCCTCAGTAACGAGGGACCGTCCGAAGGCACAACCAGCGACGGTGTAATCCAGATCCCGCGCTACACGATCGCACCGATGGCGCCTGTAATCATCATCCAGCCCCGCAGCCGCACGGTGCTGCCGGGCGCCAGCCCCGCTTTTCGGGTGCTGGTTGCGGGCGATCCGCCGCTCAGTTACCGCTGGCAGTTCAACGGGATGCCGATTGAGGGCGCGACGACCTCCAGCCTGCTCATCAGCAACGTTCAACCCGCCCAAGCCGGCACTTATGCCGTCGTCGTGACCAACATGGCAGGGACCATCGCCAGCCGCCCTGCCCTGCTTCGCGTCAACACTAATGTCCATCCCATTCTCTTTGCCGACAGCTTTGCAACCGACACTTCGACAAACTGGAATTTGTTCTGGGGTGCGGTCAACGGTCTCGCCGATTACACCACCAACTGGGCGTACGACTATGGCATGACGCCTTACACTTTCAACGGTGTCACCGGTCTTGTTCCGCCCGCGCCCAATTCGCCTGACGGCGCCGCTCGCGCCATCCGATTCACGGTCAACAACAACGACACCATCGCCGCCACCGCCGCGGTGAACATCTACCCCAAGGGCCAGTCTTTCAGCAATGACTTCGCCCTGAAGTTCGACCTGTGGATCAACTACCCCGGTAACGCGGGCGGCGCCGACGCGTCGGGCTCCACCCAGTTTGGGGTTTTCGGTATCAACCATCTCGGCACCCAGGTCAACTGGGCCGCTCCCTCGGCTTCTTCTACAGACGGCGTCTGGTATGCGCTGGATGGTGAAGGCGACACTGCCGACGACTACCGGGCTTACGTGGGCAACCTCTCCGGCACTCAGACTGACCTGACGGCAGCCGGCACCAGCGGATTGAGCGCCTCCAACAGCACCGCCGCCATCTATCAAAGTCTCTTCCCGTCCGCGCGCTTCGAGTCTGCTGGCGCCCCCGGCAAAAACTGGGTCGAAGTGGAACTGCGCCAAACCAACAGCGTCTTGCTCTGGCTTCTCGACGGCACGGTCGTCGCCCAGCGCACCAACACCTCCAGCTTCACCTTGGGTAACATGATGATCGGTTTCATGGACCCATTCCCTTCCATAGCCAGCCCGGCGGATGACGCCTTCGCGTTGTTTGCCAACCTGCGCGTGGAGGACCTCACTGCCCCCGCGCTCCTTCCGCCTACGATTACCACCCAGCCTGCCGTTCAGGCAGCGAGCGCGGGCGACAACGTGTCGTTCACCGTCGCCGCGAGCGGCGCTTCCCCTCTCAGCTACCAATGGCGCTTCAACGGGACAAACTTCCCCGGTGCGACTGGTCCCTCCCTCTCCCTGGTCAATGTCCAACCAGCAGATGCCGGCCACTACGATGTTGTCGTCAGCAATCCCGCCGGCTTGGCCACCAGCGCCATGGCAGCCCTGACCGTCAGTCCGTCCCGAGGCCGTTTTCTATCCATCGCGATGATGACCAACAATCAAGCGCAAGTGCTCTTCTCGGGGGTATCAGGACAAAGCTACCTGCTGCAGGCCTCCACCAACCTGTCTTACTGGCAGCCGATCTGGGTGCTCGCCGCCGGCAACGGTCCCCTACCCTTCTTTGACCCTGACGCGCCTGACTATAGCCGTCGCTTCTACCGCGCGCGCGAGGCAACGTCACAAACGCTGGCCGATTTCGAGGCCTATTTGCCGGGGACCCAGGTGATGTTCCAGCCGCCTTCTGCCTCCGGTTCAACCTTTCCCTTCCTCGATGCCACGCCCAACCTGGCCTGCGTCACCAATATCTTCCCCGCCGGTCACTCCAGCGCCAAAGTGCTGGCCGCAGCTTGGAGCTTCAAAACCGCCACCACTGACTCTTGGTTGCGGCTGACGACCTTCAGCGCCGCCAACCTGCCCAATCCCACCATCAGCACCAATCAGGCCGTGCAGTTCGATCTCTTCACCGACAAGGCCCTGTACGTCGCCATCGGCTTCCGCGAAACTGATACCACTGCCCCCATTGGCGCCGACGGCGGAATCGACGGCACTGTGGAATGCCTCGGAGGCACGGCCGACAACAGTCACGTTCCGGTCAAGGGCCGTTACGTCCCGGCGGGCCAGTGGACAACCTTAACCTTCCTCCTCCCCGCTGAACCAGTGTGCGGCCTGAACGGCAACGGGATATTGGAAAGCACCACAGGCAAAGGGGTCTTCGAGCATCTGGCATTCGTGCCGGCCGACGGCTATGGCACTTACCGTGTTTGGCTGGACAACTTCCGGGTGACCGATTTAACCCCGTAACCCCCCGAAATCGCCCTGTATCACTCCCCTGCCCTGCCAACGGTTCGGCGCGTCCGCTTCCAGTTCAAATCCGCGCCAACGCGCCCGACTCCACCCAGCCTTTGGAAATCGCGTAACGGGTCAGGCTGGCGACGTCGTGAATATTGAGCTTGTTCATCGCCTGCTGGCGGTGCTTCTCCACCGTCTTTATGCTGATGGACAGTTCCCCCGCGATTTGCTTGTTCGCGAGGCCCTCTGCCACCAGTTGCAGCACCTCCGCCTCGCGTGACGTCAAACCCGTTCCTTTCTTGCCCGATTGTCCTTTCTGGAGGATTCCCCCGCCATTCTTGCGCAGACGCTTGGCGATCATTGGACTGAAAAACGCATGACCCTTATGAACCTGGCGAACGGCTTTCAGCAAATCCGTCGCGGCCGTTTGCTTGACCAGGTAGCCCACGGCTCCGGCCTCCATCAATTGAGTCACATAGTCCTCATCCCCGTACGAAGTCAGGACAAGCACCTTGGCCGACGGAACATACTTTACTATCTGCCGCGTCGCTTCCAGACCATTCAAACCCGGCATTGCCACATCCATGAGCACCACCTCGGGCAGCGTCTTCTTGGCCAACACCACCGCCTTCCGCCCATTCTCCGCTTCGCCCACCACGGAGATATCCCCTTCCGCCTCCAGCAAGGCTCGCAATCCCTGGCGAACCACCGCATGGTCGTCCACCAGCAAAACAGCTACTTTCTTCATAAGCGACGTAAGGCGGCGCGCCCCTCGGTCTTGCAAGGCCGCGCCGGTTCTAGCATAGCCGACTTTGGCGCAGTTGCAACCGCGCCCCTTTCGTCCTGCCAGGGGGTGTTGACTTACCACTGTCTTTCCAAAGAAGTAGTGTCAACCAATCGCCTGGCAGCAGGCGCTCTGGCTCAAACCTGGGTGGTCAGCACGGTTCGGGCCGAATCGAGTTGCGAGCGGGCGCCAAGCAGCAGGATCTGGTCGCCGGATTGGAGTTCCTCATCGGGGCCGGGATTGATGATCCGGGAACCGCTGCGTTCGATGCCGACAATGCTCGCGCCCGTGCGCGTGCGCAATTCGAGTTCGCCGATCAATTTACCGGCGGCGGCCGAATTGGCAGCGAGGGTTACGGTCTCCAGATCCGCCTCGCGCAGCAGGGATGGCAGCGCAGCGGGAGCATTAGATTGTCGCGGTGCGGGCGGTTGCGCAAAGGTCTCCACCAGGGCGGCTTGCGCCTTGGAGTAGATCCTGATGGACGAACGCCAGAGCAGCCAGGTGACGATCGCCACGATGAGAACCAGCACAGCGAAGACTTCCATGCTCGGCAAAAGGGTGGAACTGAGCGCCAGCACAAATATCCCCATCACGACGGTCCCGGCGATCGGCACCACCTGGGCCACAACGGCGCGAATGGCCGCGGTGCGCTCTCCTGCCGTCGCCGCGTGCACCTTGGTTTCCGCGATCAGAAGGCCAAGGGCCTGCAGCTTGCGGAAAGTGGCGATGAGCAAGGGTAAGGAAAACACCACGGCCGCCAGCCAAAACGCGGCCTTGAGTCCTTCGTCGCCGATTCCGAGTTCCTTCAACCACCCGGGCCGGCGACGCTCCAGGAAGGCCGCCGCGATAAACACCCCCGCTACCAGGACGCTGTTCAGGGCCATTTGCCAAAGCCACTGCCGCACCAACTTTGACGCCATGCTGCTGTCCCGCTGGCTGCCGAACTGCCCCACCCAGCGAGTGTAGAGGTCAAGGCTGCTGACCAGCGGCCTCGGCGCCACACGGTCGAACCAGCCCACCATGGTGTCGGCGCTCTTGATCAGGTAGGGCGTCAGCAGGGTCGTGATGGCGGAGACCGCCACGGCGATGGGGTAAAGGAAGTTGCTGGTAACTTTGAGCGTCACGCCAAGCGACGCAATGATGAACGAAAATTCGCCGATCTGCGCCAGCCCCATGCCGACCCGCAGCGAGGTGCGGGTGTCATTGCCCCCGACGAACGCGCCAAAAGAGCAGGTCAACACCTTGCCCACGATCACCGCCAGGGTAATGACCAGAACGGGCTGCCAGTGTGCGATCAGCATGGCCGGTTCGATCAACAGCCCGATAGCCACAAAGAAGATCGCGCTGAACATGTCGCGCACCGGCTCCAGCAGGGTCTCCACCCGGTGGATCTCCCGCGCCTCCGCGATGACAGCGCCAATGATGAATGCGCCCAGGGCCACGCTGTAGCCCAGCTTCGCGGCCAGCAGCGACACGCCGAAGCACAAGCCCAGCACGGTGATGATCAACATCTCGTTGCTCTTGAATCGCGCCACATAGCCAAGCAAGCGCGGCACCGCGATCAAACCCACCACCAACGCCACCGCCAGGAAGATCCCCAGCTTGCCCAGCGTGAGGCCCACGTCTCCCACGCTCAACCGGCCCGTCATCGCAATGCCGGACAGGAGCGCGATCATGGCGATGCCGAGAATGTCCTCAATAATCAGCACGCCGAAGATCAGTTGCGAAAAGCGCTCCTTCATCTTGCCCAGTTCTCCAAGCACCTTGATGATGACCGTGGTGGAGGACATCGAGAGCATCGCGCCGAGGAAGATGCGGTCCAGCAAGGGCCATGCGAAGTAACGGCCAATTTCATACCCGACCCAGAAGAGCAGCAGGATCTCCATCAGGGCGGCGATCAGGGCCGACGCGCCCACCTGGGTAAGCTTGCGCAGGTTGAACTCCAGCCCGAGCGAAAACATGAGCAGGATGACCCCCAGCTCGGCCAGCGTGTCAATGGTCTGCTTGTCGTGGATGAGCGCAGCCGGCGGAGTGTGCGGGCCGATGATGACGCCCGCGAGAATGTAGCCCAGGACCACCGGCTGCTTGAACCGGTGGAAGATCAGTGTTACCAACCCGGCCACAATCATCACGACCGCCAGGTCTTGCAGAAAAGCGACCGAATGCATTGTTCGGAAAAAGACCTTAGCCTCCGGACGGGAAGTTGGCAAACTGTCGCCGCATAAATCGTCCCAGATTCGCACCCGTGCTTGTTTTAGCGCAGGATTACCCTTAGAGTTAAGAGGTGAAGCTACTGTTGTTTCCGAGTAGCGCTTGTATAGTTGTGGGACTTCCCCTGCTCGTGGCGCTCCTCAGCCCCACGACTCATGCGAAGCCAATCCGCTTGCGCAACGAGACGATTTTCACCGAGTACCCGACGAATGCTGCCGCCAAGGCGCAGGGCCTCGCGGCCCAGGCTCCGGCGGCCGGGCTCTTCCTCGTTCAGTTTCAGGCGGCGGTGACACCAGCCTGGCAGGCGGAGTTGCGTTCGCTGGGTGTCGAGTTGCTCAAGTATGTGCCGGAGGATGCGTTCATTGCCCGGTTCCGTAACGCTCCACCGGGACAGGTGCGAGCTCTGAGCTTCGTCCGTTGGGTGGGGCCGTATCGCCCCGACTACAAGATTCATCCGCGGCTGGCCGCCGCCGCGCGCGCGACGCCGCAGACCAATCAGACCATGGAGGTGACGGTGGTGCTGTCGCCCCGGGCTACGCCCACCGAGATCGCCCAGGTGCGCGCCCTCTTCCCGGCCGTCGCGCAAGAAAGCCGACTGCGACAGGGCACCTTTCTACGCGGAACCCTGCCCCCGGCCAACGTCGAAACGCTGGCGCAGTTGGACTCCGTGCTCTGGATCGAGCGCACTCCACGCCGCAAACTGCTGGACGAGCCGGCGTCCAAACTCGTCGGGGGAGACGATGGGCAGGTCGCCACGCCCACAGTTACTCAGCAACTCGGTTTCGACGGCACGGGCGTAACGATTTGCGTGGCGGACACCGGCCTCGACAGCGGGGACCCCGATTCCATGCACCCTGACTTGGAAGGCCGGGTGATCGGTTTTTCGTGGTATGGGAACAACATCTCCGATGGCTCCGATGGCTACGGTCACGGCACGCACTGCGCCGGCATTGCCGCCGGCAACGCCGCGACGGGTGAAACCAACACGCTCGGATTCGACCCTGAATTCGAGCTGCAAAGCCCTGATTCCGGAACGTTCTATGGCTTGGGCGTTGCCCCCAACGCCAACCTCTTCATCGAGCGGATCTTCGACGACCAAGGCCTTCAGTCCACTCCCTTTCCGAATCTCGACGCCCTGGCGCGGGACGCCGTCACCAACGGAGCCGCCATAGGCTCGCATAGCTGGGGCAATGAGGTCCACGGCGAGTATGACAGCGATGCGGCCCAATTCGATGAGTTGGTGCGCAACGCCGACATTTCGGCACCCGGCGACCACCCCTATATAGTTGTGTTCGCCGCCGGCAATGCCGGGCCTGGTTCGCAAACCCTGTATAGCCCGGCCTCCGCCAAGAACGTCATAGCGGTGGGGGCATCCCAGAACATGCCGGGCACCATAGCGCTGACCTACGGCCTTTATGCCGACGGACCGGACGCGATGGCTGACTTCTCCAGTCGTGGCCCCTGCGAGGATGGCCGCCTCAAGCCGGACGTGGTCGCGCCGGGCACCTGGATCGCCTCCGCCGCCTCCTCCTACGCCTGGGACATAGCCTCCGTCTCCTGGACGGCCATTGACGACTACTACACGTATATGGGCGGCACCAGCATGGCGGCGCCCCACGTTGCCGGCGCAGCCGCTGTCTTCGTCCAGTACTACAAGAGCCTGCACACGAACGCCATGCCCTCCCCCGCCCTCGTCAAGGCGGCCCTCATCAATTCCGCCAACGCGCTGGACCCCTTGAACGGCGGCCCCGGTCCCATTCCCAACAGCGAGGAAGGCTGGGGCCGCGTCACCCTGACCAATATCATCGTCACCAACCTCGCCTCCGCCCCGCGTTATCACCAGTACCTGGACCAGACCGTTCTGCTGACCAACGGCCAGGTGCACCTCCAGCATGCGCTCGTTCGCGGTTCCGGCCAGCCGCTAAAGATCACCCTGGCCTACACCGATGAGCCTGCTTTCGCGGGGGCGATCCCGGCCCTGGTCAATGACTTGGACCTGGAGCTAATCGCCCCCGACGGCACGCTCTACCGCGGCAACCAGTTCGCGGGCAGTGATTCCGCCCCCAACGCCCCCTCGCCCGACAGCCTGAACAATGTGGAAGGCGTCCACCTCACCCAGCCATTGCCGGGCGACTATCTGGTGCGCGTCCGCGGGCGGCACATCGTGCAGGATGCCTATCCCCGCGACACGACGTCCATCGAGCAGGACTTCGCGCTGGTTGTTTCCGGTGACCTCGCTCGCCCGGGTGAGGGCTCCGTGTTGCTGGATCGCCCGGCCTATGCCGCCCCCGGCGTGGTCCGGCTCACGGTCTTTGACCCCGCCCGCGCCGCTAGCAATAGCGTCAGCGTCCTGCTGCGCAGCACCATCACGGAGACCGCCGGGGAGAACTTCGTCCTCACTTCCTCCGGCAACTATGGGGCTTTCACAGGCGCGGTCGCCACCGTCCTTGGTGTGGCCGTGGCGGACGGGGAGCTCGGAATCAATGCCGGCGACACCATCCAGGCGCGCTACCTGGACAGCTCTGCGACCATGCGCGTGGCAACGGCGGTGGCCGACCTTGTGTGGCCCGTCATCAGCGCCGTGGCGACACATGTTGACCTCGGCGTCATCACCGTCTCCTGGCAAACGTCCGAGCCGGCCTGGTCCGTCCTCCGCTACGGCACCAGCACCAATTCCCCCTTCCCTCTAGCCGTCACCAATTCCCTGCTGACGGCCAGCCACTCATTCCGGCTGGGCGGCCTGACCCCCGGCCAGACCTACTACTTTTATGTCGTCTCGGCGGACGCCGCCGGCAATGCCGCTACCAACAACAACGCAGGTAAGTTCTTCAGCTTCGTCGCCGTACCCACCCCGACCGTGCTGCTGGTGGATGCTTACGAGCCGGTCAGCGGCTCTCCCGACATCCCCGACAGCACCTATACCAATGCCTTGGCGGCTGCCGGCTACTCCTTCGCGCACTGGAAGGTCTCCCAGCGCGGCTCACCCCAACTCTCCGATCTGCAGCCCTTCCCGGTGGTGGTCTGGCGCCTGATTGATGATGTGATCAACTACGGTCTGGACGATGACCTCTTTCCCGATCCGTCCGCCACCAATAACACGCTGACCGCCCAGGAACAAGTCATGCTCCAGGATTACCTTAATAGCGGCGGCTCGTTCTTCATGGCTTCGATGGGCATCCTTAGCCAGGTGGGCAACGTGCCGTTCCGCCGGAATGTCCTCCAGGTGGGCACCTTTAAGCAGAACCCCGACCCGCTCTCCTCCTGCATGGACTGCGACGAAGACTTCGGCGTGCCGGCGATCCTGGGCGCTGCCGGCAATCCCCTCACGGGCGGCATCGCTCTTACGCTCGATTACAGCCTCTACCCCGGCTTCGAGTTCGAAGAGTTTTCCTTCGGGCCTGACTTTTCTGATACCTTCACGCCCGCCACCAATGCCAGCCCTATTCTCTTCCACCTCGACTCCGGGCGGCCCTGTGGCATGACCTACCCGCGCGTCGGCGTGGATAGCCCCGGCCGGATGGCCTTCCTCTCGTTCCCCCTGGAAACCGTGCCGCCCACCGGCGCCTCGCCCAATACTCGCGCCGCTCTCTTGGGCAATATCCTCCAGTTCCTCACGCCCGGAGCCAACGGTGTGGGCAGCATCACCCTGAACCGCGACGTCTATTCCATCCCCGACCAGATCATCGTCGAGGTCGGCGACTCCGACCGCGCCGGCGTCGGCTTCGCCCAAGCTACCTTCTCGACCAGTTCCAGCACCAACCAAGTCACTCTGCAATTGTACGAGACCATCCGCCCCGGCCTGTTCCGCGGCTTCCTCACACTGGCCGCCACCAACGGAGCCAACCAACTGGGGGTCCTCAACGGCGACACCGTCACCGCCGCCTACTTCGACACCTCGAACAGCAGCGACGCCGTCGCCACCGCCACCATTGACACCGTCTCGCCCGTCATCACCGGCGTCTCCGCAGTCACCGGCTTTGGCGATGCCACCGTGAGCTGGGCCACCTCCAAGCCTGCGGACTCGCTCGTCCAATACGGCGAGTCCGTCCTGCTGGGCCGGACTGCTTACAGCGGGGCGCTGGTCACTAGCCATTCCGTCCTCGTGAGCGGTCTCCAGGCCAATCGTGACTACTATTACCAGGTGGTCAGCCGCGACGCGGCCGGCAACACGACGGTAGATAACAATACGAACGCCTTCTATACGTTCACCACCCGTCCAGCGCCGCGTCCACCTCTGTTTGAAGACTTCGAGAACGGCGCCGCCGATTGGACGGTGATGCCGAGTCCGACGTGGGGCTCGTCCTTGGATTGGTCGCTGGGGACTCCTGCTAACGGCTTGCAAACCTCGGCGTATTCGGGGACAAACGCCTGGGGCAGCAACCTGCATGACCAGACCTTGGGCTTTCCTCCCTGGGCACTCAGCTTCCTTTACAGCCCCATCATTGACCTTTCCGGCTTCAGCACGGCCACCCTGACCTTCTGGCACTGCTACAACTTCAGTGCCGAGTCCATGAACGGGCAATTGTGCATCAGCACCAACGGCTTCGCGGACCCGGACCTCCTCCCCTACGTGAGGTTATACCAGCAGCAAGCGGTGCTGGATTGGGAGGAGGTGGTGGTGGACCTCACCGCGTTCGTCGGCCAGACGATCCAGTTGGTGTGGTTCTACCAGGGGTCCACCGATGGCGACGGCTGGCTCGTGGACGATGTCAACATCACCGGCGTGGCCGGCGGTGGAACCATCGTCGTCTCCAAGAACATTGGCCAAGGCAAGTTCACCCTTACCGGCCCCGTTGGCCAAAGCGGCACTGCCGCTCTGACCACCCTCACCAACGCGCCGCCGGGCCCTTATTCGGTGCACTTCAGCGATGTCACCTTCTATCAGACCCCTCCCGACCAGACCCTCATCCTCACCGGCGAGAACACCATCACCTTCACCGGCAACTACACCTTCCTGGATATTAACCGCAACGGCATCTCCGATTCCTGGGAACGCTACTACTTCGAGGTCGCATCGACCAACCGCACCCAGCAGACCGACTCAGACGCGGACGGCATGTCCGATTACGCCGAGTTCACCGCCGGCACCAACCCGACCAATCCGGCGTCCAGGCTCGTCTTCCTCAGCGTCACCACCCTGACCAACCAGCTCGTCCAGCTCGACTGGGCCGCCATCCCCGGCCGGCTGTATCAGGTTCAGACCGTCGGCGGCCTGCCGCCGCAGGCCCCGCCCACCTTGTCCGGCTCGTTTGCCCACCCTGGCGGAGCCTTCACTCTCCATGTCGAGGCTCCCGCCAACGTGCCGTACGTAATCCAGGCCTCGACCAACCTCAGTGGCTGGATCTCCGTGCACACAAACGCCGCCGGCGGCAACATGGATTGGCTCGACTTGAGCGCCGTCCAGTCCGCCCGCCGCTTCTACCGCACCCTCATCCCGCCTCCCGCCTCAACCAACCTCCAGGCATGGACCCCCGTCAGCGATTGGCTCCAAGCCACCGCCAGTCCCATGCACTTCACCGTCACCAACACCCCCGCCGCCCCCCGCTTCTACCGCATCCAAGTCCGCCCCTGACCCCCATCACTCCATTACTCCATCATTCCAGCATTCCACCTCCGCCCCGTGCTCCTCGCCTTCCACAAACCCTGCGGCGTCCTCTCCCGCTTCACCCCCGACGGCTCCCCCAACCGCACCCTCGCCGAATTCGGCTTCCCCGCCAATGTCTATCCCATTGGCCGCCTCGACGCAGACTCCGAAGGCCTCCTCCTCCTGAGCGATGAACCCGACCTCAACCAGCGCCTGCTCCACCCCCGCCATGCCCACGAACGTGAATACTGGGCTCAGGTAGAACGCATCCCCACCCCCGAAGCCTTGCGTAAGCTTGGCCAGGGCCTGATACTGCAACACCGCCGCACCCTCCCCTGCCGCGCCTGGCCGCTCGATCCGCAGCCCGACGTTCCCCCGCGCGACCCGCCCATCCGCTTCCGCAAAACCGTCCCCACCTGCTGGATCGCCCTGGAGTTACTCGAAGGCAAGAACCGCCAAGTGCGCCGCATGACCGCCGCCATCGGCCACCCCACTCTCCGCCTCATCCGCGTCCGCATCGGTCGCTTCGAGCTCCGCCACCTCGCCCCAGCGACTTGGTGCGAGCTGACCTCAGCCGACCGCCGCCTCCTCTGCGCCTGACCTCACCCTTCCCGTAGCGGCTTTCGGCAGAAAGCCGCTAACTTCTGCCGCCCCAGTCACCGGCGCTCTGCCGAGCCGCCGCTACGGGCCGAGAGGATGAGCAGCTTTCGGGGTCGGGTCGCGCTGAGCGGTATAGAGCTTCCAGAACTCCGGCCAGAATTCCGCAGCCAGCGGATGCAGCCACGGGTAACCCGGCACCACGGCGCCCAGGAACGGCCAGTCGCGCGGGTCCGCCACCAGGCCCTTCCGCCGTGGATTGTCACAGACATAAAAGCAGGCGCTGGCCAGCGCGCCCCGCGTGCGATCCTTCTCCCGCAGCACGCTGTCGTGCGACTGGTTCTGCAAGCCGAACTCCGCCCCGGGCCTTGAGCGGCGCGTCAGTTCCGCCTGGAGGTGCTTGCGCACAAACCGCATGGCGTTGCGTTGATCGGAATCACACTTTACTCCCAGCCAGAACAGGTGAATGTGATCGGGCATGAGCACGTAGGCCGGGCAGAACAATTGCTCGCGCGCCGCCGCGTGCAGCAGGCATTCGCGGAACGCGGCGTGGAACAGCGGGTCCAGCCAGCCCGTGGCGCACTGCTCAAGGGTGATTGTCCACAGGACAGCGGCAAAGCCGCGGTAGTGCTCTGGTGCCAGCCGCGGCAGATGATGCATCGGCGGTTGGGGCGTGAGCGGGGCCGGCCTCATGGGCAGGCGCAACGGCGATTGGCAAACCGCCGCATTCTAATCTCGATTCCATGCCAGTCAGGCTTCATTCCGCCGCCGCGATCCCACCATAACCCCGCCTGCCAGGCAAGGCCCATTGTCGCGCCGCCCCCCGTAGCGGCTTTCGGCAGAAAGCCGGTGACTTTCCCAATTTCAATCAGCGGCGCTCTGCCGAGACGCCGCCACGGCGTCAGTGCAGGGTCGTTCCTCAAGCCCCACACTACTGCAACGCATTCCTTTTTCGTTGTCGGTCGCGTGCGGCATCGCCACCATCGCTGTCCATATATTCATGGCGAAAGACCGGCATATGCCAGCGGACGAGACTGCGGACCCCGATGAGTCCGCCCCCCAGGTCCTCGAACGCCTCGTCGCCCAGGCCGAACGCGCGGGCGCCAGCGACATCCACCTGCAGATGCAGCCCGACGCCGCTACCGTCACCTTCCGCCTCGACGGCGTCATGACCCCCACCGCCGCGCTGCCCGCCGCTCTCGCCGAACGTGTCTTCGGCCGCATCAAGTTCCTCGCCCGGCTCAAGACCTACCAGGAATCCCTCCCGCAGGATGGCCGCATTGACAAAGCCGACCTCCACGCCCGCACCGACATCCGCGTCGCCACCTACCCGACCGTTACCGGCGAGAAGATCGTCCTCCGCCTCTTCGATACCGCCAACATCCGCACGCTCGCGGAACTGGACTTCCCCACCGAGGCCCGCGCCGAACTCGAACGCTTCCTCGCGCAAACCGCCGGCCTGCTCCTCCTCACCGGCCCCGCCGGCAGCGGCAAGACCACCACGATCTACGCCTGCCTCCGCCACCTCGTCGCCCAGGGTGGCCGCCACATCATCACCGTCGAGGACCCCGCCGAGCAAATCGTGCCGGGGGTCATGCAAACCGAGGTCAGCGAAGCCCGCGGCCTCGACTTCGCCAAAGCCGCCCGCCACCTGCTCCGCCAGGACCCCCAGGTGCTCGTGATCGGCGAGATGCGCGACGAGGAAACCGCCAACATCGCCGTCCGCGCCGCCCTTACTGGCCACCTCGTCATCTCCACGCTCCATGCCGGCTCCTGCGCGGGCGTTTTCGAACGCCTCCTCGTCCTTTGCCCCGACCATTCCGCCGTCGCCTCCTCCACCGAACTCGTCCTCAACCAGCGCCTCCTCCGCCGCCTGTGCCCCGAATGCCGCGGCCAGGGCTGCCCCGCCTGCCTCGCGACCGGCTACCGTGGACGCCTGCCACTCGTAGAATGGCTCCGCCTCGCCACCCCGCTCCGCCGCCGCATCGCGGCCCGCAACCTCGACGGCCTCGCCGCCCACCCCTCCCTGGCCGATTCCGCCCATGCCCTCGTCCAAGCCGGCCTGACCGACGACCGCGAGGTCACTCGGATCCTGGGATGCTCCACTCCCACCCCGTCTCTGGCCGTGTCCTGGCCGTCCTCCTGACCGTCTCCTGGCCGTCTAGTGGCCATCACATGTCCATCTAGTGGCCGTCTAGTGGCCGTTCAGGGACCGTCCCTGATGGGCTGTAGGGCGCTTACTGTCCAGATTTAGGACAGTGATGGACTCCTCCAATCCCGCCATTCAATCTCCACCAGTTCCTGGAAATCCCGGCACCCTCGGCTTGGTGTTCCGGTGGCGGCACGGTGGTGCTACGGTGTGTATCCCATGGGGATCGCTCCCCATGGGAACCACAAGCCACCCCCACCGCGCTGTCGCCGTTACCGCACCGCCAGAGGAGGGCGAGGGACGGCACACGACGATGAACCAGCATGAATATTCGCCGGTGATCCCGTATCTCCGCAGCCCTCGACACCCCTTCGCCCCTTGAACAAATACCGCGTGAGGGAGTCTTCCCTGCCCTGTCCAACCTTTCAGATGCCGCTGTCTTGACTTTGAGAACATGAAACTAGACGAATTGGCCTTCTTCAACCAGCAACTGGCCGCGATGCTCCGCGAGGGCATCCCGCTCGAGGGCGCCCTGAACCAGCTCTGCGCCGGCATGCGCGCCGGCCCCCTCCGAAACCAGATCGAGCAACTCGAAGCCGACCTCGCTCGCGGCACCCCCCTCAAGGAAGCCCTCGCCGCCCGTTCCCTGCCCGACCTCTACCGCCACATGGTCGAGATCGGCGCCCGCGGCAACGACCTGCCCGGCGTCCTGACCCTGCTGGCCGACCACTACTACCGCGCCAACGCCCTCTGGACCCGCCTCAAGGGCCTCATGGTCTATCCGCTCATCGTCATCCTCCTGTCCCTCGGGCTGACCATCCTCATCTCTGTGAACTTCAACGGTTTCCTGGCCCGCATCGGCCATGAAGTCGGCCTGCAATTCAATTTCGCCCCCGCGACCGCCGCCATCTGGATGCCCCCGGTCATCCTCGCTCTCGCCGCAGTGTTGGGTGTCGCCGCCGCCTGCATCCCGGCCTGGCGCGCCTCCCTGCGCTGGCGCTTGCCCGGCTTCCGCGATGCCAGCCTTGCCCAACTCGCCTCGGCCATGACGCTTATGCTCAAGAACGGCACCACCCTCCCCCAGGCGCTCGCCCTTGCCGAAGCCCTCGAAAGCAACACCCCTGCCGCCGGCACCCTCGCCCGTTGGCGCCAGCTCGTCGAGGCCGGCCAGGGCAAACCTGCCGCCTGGACCGGCGACACCCGCCCCTTCCCGCAACTTTTCCTCTGGCTGGTCCAAAAGGGCGGCGAGGACATCGCTGCCGGCTTCCGCAAAGCCGCTGAAATCTACCAGGCTCGCGCCTCCTACCGCATCGAAATGGCCCTCTACGGCGCCCTCCCGGTCTCCATCCTCCTCCTCGGCCAAATGGTCCTTTGGCAAGCGTTCCCTCTCGTTCGCACCATGACCTGGATGATGAATGCGCTCGGCAGCGACCCCGGGTCTGTCGGCGATTGACCAACCATGAACGAAAGCCTTCTGCAACTCCTCCACTCGGACCCGCTGCAGGCCATCGTCCTGGGGGTGCTGATGTTACTCGCCTACATCGTCGTCGGCCTGCTGCCCATCTGCGGCGTCTGCTACCTCATCTACTTCCTTTTCACGCTGCCCCTCCGCCGCAACGAGCGCGCCCGCCTGTTCCTCGACCTCCTCGAACTCGGCGTGGACGAAGGCCACACCCCCGAGGAAGCCATCACCCGCGCCGCCGCCAGCCGCGATCGCTCTCTGGGCGCCCGGTTTCATCTCCTGGCCGCCCGCATCGAGCAGGGCCTGAGCCTCCCGCAGGCCCTCGAAAAGGTCCCCCGCCTGTTGCCACCGCAAGTCTGCGCCATGCTCGACGTCGGTGCGCGCATCGGCGACATCCGCAAGATCATCCCCGCCGGCCGCGTCCTGCTCCGCGACAGCGTCTCCTACGTCCGCGGCGCGCACAACTACCTCATTCTCGTCGCCTTTGCCATTTCGCCTGCCGTCGTGACAGTGCCGCTCCTGCTCAAGACCCGTGTCCTGCCCAGTTTTAGGGAGGTCTTCGCCGGCATGCTTGAAGGGCAAAGCCTGCCCGCGTTCACGCGGCTCGTCTTCGGGGGAGACACCCTGATCATGACCATTCAGACCGCCGTCATTGCCGTGGTCTGGCTGGCCGCCCTGGCTTATGTCGGCGGCCCGCGCCTGCACGGCTGGGTGCACCGCCTGTTCCCCGCCACGCAGGATTGGCTGCTGGCCCTCCTGCCCTGGCGCCGTAAACGCCTCCACCGCGATTTCTCCGCCATGCTCGCCGTCCTGCTCGACTCCGAAGTGCCCGAGACCGAGGCCGTCACCCTCGCCGCCAAGTCCACCGCCAACCTCTCCCTCCTCCGCCGCGCCCACACGGTCTGCGCCCGCCTCCAGCAGGGGGTCAAACTCCCCGAAGCCATACGCGCCCTGGACGGCTCCCCTGAGTTGCAATGGCGCCTCGCCAACGCCCTCCAGCGCGGCACCGGCTTCGTCCGCGCCCTCGCCAGCTGGCACGAAGCCCTCGATGCCCGCGCCTTTCAAATCCACCAGGCCGCCGCCCAGGCCACCACCAGCGTCCTGGTCCTCGTTAACGGCCTCATCGTCGCCTCCATCCTGACCGCCGTGTTCCTCGTGCTGATCCAACTCATCGACGGCTCCTGCATATGGTGATTCGCAAGCCATTTTGTCCGAAGGTAGGGACGCGCGGCCCGCGCGCCCGACACGCAGGCTCCCTCATGGTCGAACTCCTCGTCGCCCTGGCCATTGTCATCGGGGTCCTGCTGCCCATCGCCTACTCCTTCACCTGTGAACGCCGTCTGGCCCGCTCCTACTACCAGCGTGCGGTGGCCATCGAGATCGTGGACGGCGAAATGGAAGCCCTGCTCGCCGGCGAGTGGCGGGCGTTCCCTCCGGGCACTCATGACTACCAAATCCGCGCTGGTGCCGCCACAAATCTGCCGCCGGGCCGCTTCACCCTCTCGGTTCAACCCGGCAAGCTCAGGCTCCGGTGGCAGCCAGCAGTCAAGGACCACGGCGGCCCCGTCACCCGGGAAGCAATCTTGCAATGAACACTCATTCCTTGCTTCGAACTCGGAGCCCGCGTGCTGGCCAGCGCGCCTACTTCCTTATTGAGATCCTCATCTATATCGCTGTGGTGCTGGCGCTGCTTGGAGTCGGCTATTCGGCCATGTATCGCTGCCTGGACAGCTCGATTGCCCTGCGTCGCAACGCCGACGACATCGTCGGCGCCCTCCACGCC
The DNA here is from genome assembly GCA_035452965.1 of Candidatus Paceibacterota bacterium. NCBI lineage: Bacteria > Bacillati > Minisyncoccota > Minisyncoccota bacterium. The sequence continues at coordinate 42,061 of DAOTCE010000030.1, forward strand.
GGCGAACGCTGGCGAACCGACGTCCGCTCCAGCACCAGTCAACCGCGCCTCGAAAAGAAAGATGCCGGGGAATCTCTTCACCTCGACAGCGCTCACGGCGCAATCACCTATCACTTTTGCACCAATGCGGTGTTTCGCCAACTCGGCGGCGGCACCTGGGTGCGCCTGTTGCCCAACGTGAAATCCTCCACCATGACGCCTGACCCGCGCGACGAGGTCACCGCCTGGCGCTGGGAACTCGAGCTTGCGCCACGCGGCAGCGGAAGCGTCAAGCCCAGCCGTGTCCGCCCGCTCTTCACCTTCATCACCGTCCCCAAACGGCCAGCCACTAAATGAAACTGCCTCTCGCTCACGCCGCACAGCCCACGCCCTTCCGTTCGCGCCCTCGCCATCGTCAGAGGGGATCAGCGGTCATCATCGTGTTGGCGCTCCTGGTCATCATGCTGATCTACGTGGCCGGCAATATCCGCACGCTCCAAAGCCTTGGGCGCGAATTGAGGCTCATCGAACAGCAACAAACGCAACGCTTGAAGACAGTGGGCCGGGCAACCAATGCGCCACCCGCATCAATCATCACCACTAACACTGCCAGCTTGGCGGAGCAATTCCAACACACGGTCCAGCGGTAGCGCCCTGACTGTGCCTTTGTATCCCTTGGTAGTGGTTGCCCGGAATAGGGAGTTGTAGATCGCTTCTTCCGTGGCGTCCGCCACGGCCTGAAAGAGCGGGGACATCGAATCATTGGCGAGCTCGGCCACCCGATGAATCGTGTCGCCACGACGACGACGGCATTCCGGGGCCGTGGAAAAGGCAATCACGTAGTCGCCCGAACCGTTCGCCATGGTCGAGCCGGTGCGCGCCAGACCGACGATCGCCCGGGATGCCAGGCGCTCCAGGGAGCGTGCACCTAACGGCGCATCGGTGGCGACGACGATCATAATGCTGCCGTCGCCATCTTGGCGGCCCGAAGAGTCACCGGCAGGCGGGGCGACGTGCGCTTGCGCTTCCCTGGGCGCTGCTTTCGAGTTCTGTTGTTCCAATTCCCGCCCGACATGCACACCATTGATTGTAAGATCCCCGCCGAAATTGCTCTGCACAATCACACCGACGGTGTACCCGCCTTGCTTTGCGGGCAGCTTGCGCGAGCTGGTGCCGATTCCTCCTTTCCAGCCGAACGCCACGGTGCCGGTGCCGGCTCCCACCGCGCCTTCCTCGACGGCACCATCCGCCGCGCTCTCCAGCGCGCGCACAACGTGCTCGCGGCGGATAGGTCGTGCCCGGATGTCATTGAGAAAGCCGTCATTGGTTTCGCCCACCAGCGGGTTGATGGAACGAACATCCTCCATCCCCGGTTGAGCAAGCTGCCAGGCGACCAGGGCGTCTGCAGCCCGCCAGACGCTCAGCGTCGAAGTCAGCAGGATTGGCGTCTCCAATTCGCCCAGTTCCCGGACCTGCGTGACGCCGAGCAATTTCCCAAAGCCATTCCCCACGTGGATGGCCGCAGGCACACGGTCCTCAAAGAGATTTCCCGCGTGTGGCAGAATCGCCGTGACACCGGTGCGAATCGAATCACCTTCCCGCAGCGTCGCGTGCCCTACGCGAACGCCGGCCACATCGGTAATTGCGTTCAAAGGACCCGGCGGCAGTAAACCAACGCTTATGCCGGCCTGCCGCGCGCGCGGGCGCTCCGACGAAGTCTGGCTGCTTGCAGGGATCACAAACATGAGCCAGAGGACCAGCGCCAGCACTGGTTTCAAGGAGAGCCTGGCCTGCGTCATCATAGAGCAATCTTCTATTCCTCGCCTTTGACCGACGCAAGCGGAAAACAGGATTCGCGGCGCTCGCTTTCTGTTCTTGCTTCTAGCTATGGCGCCAAGCTGCTATCCTCCTGAAACTATGCCTACAAACACCAATTTTCACATGACCCCGGATGAATTCCGCCGTTGGGGACATGCGGTCGTGGATTGGGTGGCGGATTACCAGCGGAACGTCGAGTCCCTCCCGGTATGCTCGTCTGTTCAGCCCGGTCAAATCCGCGCCCTGCTGCCGCCGGAACCGCCTGCAAACGGCGAGCCCTTTGACGCCATCCTGGCTGACGTGGAGAAGCTGATCCTGCCCGGAATCACCCATTGGCAGTCGCCTAACTTCTTTGCCTTCTTCCCCGCCAACAACTCCGGCCCTTCCATCCTGGGAGAGTTGCTGTCCGCCGGATTAGGCGCACAAGGCATGTTATGGGCCACCAGCCCCGCCTGCACAGAACTGGAGACCCATGTCCTCGATTGGCTGGCGGGGATGCTGGCACTACCGGACAAGTTCAAGTCCAGCACCGCGGGCGGCGGTGTCATTCAGGACGCCGCCTCCAGCGCCGTGCTCTGCGCCGTGCTGGCGGCACGCGAACGCGCCACTGGTTTCTTTTCCAATGAGCGTGGCTGCAACGGACGCCTTGTGGCCTACACTTCCCCCCAGGCACACTCTTCTGTAGAAAAAGCCGTGAAGATCGCCGGGCTCGGCAAAGCAAACCTGCGCTTTATTGAGGTGGATGATTGCTTTGCAATGCGCCCCGAAGTTCTGGCCCGTCAAATCGTCCAGGACCGCCAAGCCGGATTGCAGCCCTGCTTTGTCTCGGCCACTGTCGGCACCACCTCGTCCAACGCCTTCGACCCGCTGCCCGAAATTGGACGCCTTTGTCGCGAGCACGGTCTCTGGCTGCACGTGGACGGTGCCATGTGCGGCACCGCTGCGCTCTGTCCCGAGTTCAGGCACATTCACGGCGGATTGGAACTTGCCGACTCTTACTGCTTCAACCCCCACAAGTGGATGTTCACCAACTTCGATTGCGACTGCTTCTACGTTGCCGATCGCACTGCGCTCATCCGAACCCTCAGTGTTTTGCCTGAATACCTCCGCAACAAGGCCACCGAATCCGGTGCCGTGATTGATTACCGGGACTGGCAGATCCCACTGGGCCGCCGCTTCCGCGCCCTCAAGCTTTGGTTCGTTATCCGGCACTATGGTGTCGAGGGCCTGCGCCACCATATCCGCCAGCATGTTGCGCTGGCGCAGCAATTCGCCCGCTGGATCGAGGCGTCCAAGGACTTTGAATTAAGAACCCCTGCCCCGCTGAACTTGGTTTGCTTTGCCCACCGGGCAGGCGACAACTTCAACCGCCGCTTGTTGGAGCGCCTGAATCAAACCGGCCGACTCTACCTCACCCATACCGTCTTGAACGGGCGCTACACCCTGCGCCTGTGTGTCGGCCAAACCCACACCGAAGCTGCTCATGTCCGCCAGGCGTGGGAATTGATCCAATACCACGCCAAAGAACTTCAAACCTGACCCTCAACCAAGGTTGGTCCCCTTAATTGTAGGGCGCACCCTTTCTGGTCACTAACTTCTTTGGCCACTGAGGTTTAAGCACTTTCTGCGGGACATCTCCCCGGAACTATTTTACCGTCGGGCGCATGACAAAGCGTAAAGTGCCTTTCCGGCGGCCCAGTGCCGACGAGCAGACAGTGCTGCGCCAGATGCAAGTCCAGCTTCTGGTTCGGCCAGAGGATATTCAACAGTGCAACCAAATCCTGGTCGAGGAGCATTATTTGCATAGCGCACAGTTAGTGGGCGAGCAACTGCGCTACGCGGTGGTGTGGCAGGGGCGCTGGCTGGCAGTGGCTACCTGGAGCGCGGCGGCGTTGCACCTTAAAGCGCGGGATGGCTTTATCGGCTGGAGCCAGGCCCAACGGCGGGAGCGTTTGGCCTTGGTGGTCAACAATTCGCGTCTGTGTGTGTTGCCAGAGTGCCATTACCCCAATCTGGTCAGCCGCTTTATGAAGCTCATGCTCGGGCGTTTGAGCGTGGACTGGGAGCGCGTTTGGCAGCATCCAGTCGCGTTGGCGGAGAGTTTTGTGGATCCCAGCCTCTATCCCGGCACGGCCTACAAAGTCAGCGGCTGGACTCAGTTGGGCTACACGCGCGGTTGGAAGCGCAGCGCGGTGGACTTTTACGAGCCGCACGGCAGCCCCAAGCAAGTATGGGTTCGGGAACTGGTCCAAGACGCGTGTGCCAAGCTACGGGCCAAGGAACTGCCCGCCGCGTGGGCTGGCGCCCTCCGTCCGGCCCGCCGCCGTTGCACCGCCAAGGTGCGGGAGATTGAAAGCCTGATGACGCGCCTGGGTCGCGACGTGCCGGAGTTTCGCCGCCAACAGGCGTTGGCCTATCCCCTGGCGGGCATGCTGGTACTGATCGCCATGGCGATGTTCAGCGGGGTGAGCCGCGGCTACGAGGATTTGGCCGACTACGCGGCCACGCTCTCGCAAGCGCAGTTGCGGGCCTTGCGCTTCCGCCAGGATCCGCGCACCCGGCGGGTGCGTTGCCCGCAACGCACCACCTTTGAGCGGGTGCTCAAGGGCCTCGATGAGGCGCGACTGCAGCAGGTTCTCTTGTTGTGGCAGGAGCAGGTGCTGGGGCCCGTAGAGGATCGTTTGGTGATTATCGACGGCAAGACTCTTCGTCATGCCGGCGTGACGACCGTCAGCGCGGTCAATGGCACCGGCCGCTGGCTAGGCTCCACGCTGGTATCGGCCCAGAGCAACGAAATCCCCGCCGGCCGCCAGCAATTGGCCCGGTTGGACTTGGCGGACAAGATCGTGGTGGCCGATGCTGCCCACACCCAGGTGGCCCATGCCAAGCAGATCCTCTACCAACAGGGGGGCGAGTATCTGCTGACCGTTAAGAAGAACCAAAAGGAACTCTTCACTACGCTGGAAACGCTCTTCGCCCCCCAGCCTTTTTCCCCCTCCGCCCACGCCGCGCACCCGGGCGCTGACGCGGGAGCGCAACCGCAGCCGCCGCGAAATCCGAGTGCTGGACTGTCGGGAGGCTTCGCCCCAGCGGGTGAACTTTCCGGGAGTGCAGACCATCGGGCGGCTGCGGCGGCGGGTGCGGCGCCAGGGTAAACTGACCACCGAAACGGTTTATCTGATCAGTAGTCTCACGCTGGAGCAGATGGATGCGGCAGGCTTGCTCAAACTCAAACGCGGTTACTGGGTTATTGAGAGCGCACTCCATCACGCCCTGGACGTGACCCTGCACGAGGATCACAGCCGAGTACGCCATCCCAAGGCGGCCTTCGTCCTAAGCCTGTTTCGTCGGGTGGTGGTCAGCTTCGCCCAGGTTTGGGTAGCCCAATGCCGCAAGCTCAACCCCAAGAGCCGCATGACCACCCGCAAGTTCCAGCAACGCTTCCGGCGTGCCGACGGTGGCCGCGACCGCTTGCAAGCGCTTGTGTCCGCCAAATCCCCGTCCTCTTGGCGCTCCCCAATTTGAAAAGGTGCGTCCTGCCTTAATTGGAGCTTCTCAACAGGTGCCTTGACTTCCTTCGGCTCGCCGGGCGAGAGTATGCCATGGTCCTGATGGCCTGTTACGTCGCAAGGTCGCCTGGTTCCGCCACCAGAATGCGTTACAAGTCAGGATTATCTGCAATTCTCCTGGTCTTCCTCGCCCGCCTCATCTTCATATTGCCATTTGCGTTGCTCACTGCTGGTGCAGCGAACCTCGACCTCGAAGGTATGCCGCCATCGCCGCCTGCGGAACAAACTGTGCAGACGAATTCCCAGGAAACAGTGAGTGCTTACCTGCGACTGCACGAGGAGGTCCGCGCCACCCAACTTGCCATCGAGCAGAACGGCCAGATGGCTACCGACGCCGTCCGCAAGACTGCAGAGGCACTGTTCAAAGGGTTGCAGGCGATTCAGGCGTCCATGGCTGTCCAGCGAACGCAGGATTTTGAAGCAATGCAAAGATGGAATCAGGTCATTCTCACGGCAGTTGCCGTAACTGGAGCCATGGGCTTCCTGGCTATGGTGACAATGGTCTACCTCCAATGGCGCACGCACAAGAGTCTGGCCAGAATCTCGGTAACCCTACGATTGCCATCCGAGCCGGGCTCTGTTCGCACGATGGCTGCACTCGACGCCGCCGACACCTCCAATCTCGCCTTGCCGGATTCCGCCCAAGGGTATGTAGAACTGGCTTCAGAGTCTGGCGACCTCCTCCGACCCGGCGTTAAGCATCACAAGGCTGGCGGAAGGTCCCTCGAAAGGCGGCTTTTCCCTGGTGCCGGAAACTCGTTCCGAAGGAAACAGTTTCGCGCACTTAAGACCGCCTTGGCTGTGGGACTGATCTTCGCTGCAGCCGTTGCGCTCGTGCTTTATCTTGTTTACACGCAACGCCCCGTCTGACGAAGCACCGTAGCGAGTTCTCAAGCTTACGAGTGTTGTGGTGCCGGTGGTGGGACTTGAACCCACACGCCTTGTTACAGGCCCAGGATTTTAAGTCCTGTATGTCTGCCATTCCATCACACCGGCGAGCAATGCCCATCTGGTACGCAAACGTATATCTCGGAACCAACTGGTAAAAGAGGAAATTCCATCAGTGGGCACCCATCAAGCGGTCTAACCGTAATCGCCCCAGCACAGTGGACCGAGAGGAAGGGAAGGCACGGTCAGCGAATACCGCGCCCCTATGACAGTGGTTCATCACGGATTCCTGGGAAGTGCCAACAGTGGCTTTCACCCGCACAGCCCGGATGGGTGAGGCACAGGGATCACAAGGGTAGTATTGCTCCCAAGCCAGAACTTGTCGGGCTCACCCGAGTTCTAATCTGCGCACTGTCCATATTTTGGACAGTGAGGCTGTCAGCCTGACTGATCCAGTCTTGGCTGACATCCGCACCTGTGGCTTGAGGTCACGGTGGTGGCACGGTGGTGCTACGGTGTGTATCCCATGGGGAGCGCTCCCCATGGGATACACACCGTAGCCCGACCCCATCAACATGCCATCCGCAAGCCATAACCAGCGTGCGATCACTGTAAAGGCGCCATCGCCCGTCCAGTGGTGGCGGGGGCGGTAAGTCGAGGGGGTGACGAGACGACGAATTGCCATCGGGATTACTCGGAAATCCGCGAAGAACCGTAAAAAAGCCCAAAACCAACCTGTTATCGAGACACTTGGCAGGTGGTCTTGGTTCAGAGCTTCAAAAGTAATCCTCATTCCCCTCCGGATCCGAGGAAGTCCACGGTCGAATCCTGACAACCCAGCAGCGAAAGCAATCGCCCCGGCATGCCGAAACATAACCCACCAGCCACGACCGCCAGAATTGATAAGCGCCACTGCGATACCGGCGACTGGCTCAGGCGCTTCAGGCAATCCGTGGGACCGGAAGGTCGGTCATCAGCAGCAAGCCGGAGGGAGCGGCGAGCAGCCGCGGGACTGTGTTGACCAGTGCAGCAACAGTAGCCTGGTCGCCCGCCACACCGCCCTGGATTACGAACCTCAGCGGCGGCTCCCCATCTACCTGGACTGCGTCCTGGGGATCCTTTGCATCCAGATACATCTTCAAGTCCAGCGTCAGGCAGATTGATCTCCCGATCGTGCCTATTGCGCGCTGGTGGAGCCCGCAAGTCTGACCTTTTTTCACCGCCACATGCTGCGTCCGAATGTCGTGGTCGGCCACCACCGCATCGCCAGTCTCGATAATGTTCTTCACCTTCCACCCCAGGCAGTGCGCGATAAGCGCCAACGACTCTTTCAAACCTGCGTGACCTGCCTTCCCTTGCCTGAACAGGCGCCGGAATTGTGCGGGCGGCAGGCCGCTCCCAATCTTCTTTTGCAGGGGCGCCCGCCGCGTGGAGGCGTTCACCACGCGTTGCACATGGAGCGCGCGCACATCCCGGTTCACGCCCGTCAGACACACCGGCAGCACGTCCATGACAAAGCCGGGATTCACGCCGGTGCCGACAACTCGAGCGCCAGTCTTCCGACAAATCCGGTCGAGCTTCGCTGCAAGTGCCGGGTTGCGCAGTTGAGGGAATAGCAACTCCTCGCAAGAGGAAACCACGCTGATCCCACGTCGGGCCATCGGCTCAATTTGCACAAAGGCATCCTTGAATTTCGAAACGGTGGTATGCAAAATGACGTCCGGCCGGGCGTGGGCGGCTAACTTATTCAGCGTTCCGTACACCTTGCGGTTACGCAGACGTTTTAGCTGAGTGATATTGCCCAAATCCTGGCCGATCATCGCGGGGTTAATATCCACTCCCCCCACGATCTCCGCCCATGGCTTCGCCGCAGCGAGTTTCAAGGCTTCCAGCCCGATGGGACCCAAACCGAATTGCGCAATCTTTATCTTCATTGTTGAATCATCAATTAATAGTCGATGTGCCGCTGAGGGATAATGAATGGATTGACTCTTGGCAACATAAAGTGGCATGTCTTGCTGAAATAATGAATCCTTCAGTTCACGTTATGCTCCTCTCAATCGCAGCCGCCGGCGTTGCCAGCGCGGCAGCCACGCGCGGAATGGTCGCCTCCGTTCATCCTGTGGCAACGGATGCCGGAGTGAGTGTGCTGAAAGAAGGCGGCAACGCCATTGATGCCGCGGTCGCGGTTGCCTTGACGCTGGGGGTGGTGGACAGTCACAATTCCGGCATAGGGGGCGGCTGTTTCATGCTTATCCACCGGGCCAATGGATCTTTCGTGGCGATCGACGGCCGCGAGACGGCGCCCGCCGCAGCCACCCAGGATATGTTCGTTCGCAGGGGCAAAGCCGAGACTGCCCTCAGCCAGGCTGGGCCTCTGGCCAGTGGCGTGCCCGGTGCGCTCGCAGCTTACGAGTTTGCCGTGAAACACTACGGCAAGCTCAAGCTCAGTGATCTGATCCTCCCGGCCGCCGAAATCGCTGAAAAGGGATTCCTGCTTGACACAAGTTACGCCCGTTGCCTCATGCGTTTGGCGGGCGACTTGGCGCAGTTCTCCTCATCGCGAGAGGTGTTCTTTAAGAACGGAAGACCCTTGCGCAAAGGAGAAGTGCTTAAGCAGCCCGACCTAGCTGCAACCTATCGCGCCATTGCGACTGGGGGCAGCGATTGGTTTTATCGCGGCCCCTTCGCACAGAGGATCGGGCGCTGGATGCAAGCCAACGGCGGTATCCTGACCGTCGAGGACTTCCGAAGTTACAGGACTTGTGTACGGGAACCGGTCTTCTCCAATTATCGCGGATACACCGTTGTTGGCTTTCCACCACCGAGTTCCGGAGGCGTTCACGTGGCACAGATACTTAACATGCTGGAAACCTTCGACTTGAAGGCCCTGAGCGAGCCCGTGCGCTTGCATGTGATAGCGGAGACGATGAAGCTCGCCTTCGCCGACCGCGCGCATTGGCTGGGTGATCCCGACTTTGTGAATGTGCCGCGAGGTTTGACCGACAGAAACTACGCTGCCGGTCTAGCCCAAACCATCAACCCGGAGCACGCGAGCAAGACCGTATCTCATGGGACGCCACCGAACTCGCAGACCGACCACTTCAAGAAGCACACGACACATTTCTCCGTTGCTGACGCCGAAGGCAATTGGGTCGCTTGCACGGCAACCATCAACACCAGCTTCGGCTCCAAGGTGGTCATCCCAGGCACCGGGGTAGTCATGAACAATGAAATGGACGACTTCTCCATCCAACCTGGAGTGACCAACTACTTCGGGTTGGTTGGCGACAAAGCTAACGCCGTCGGGCCGGGCAAACGCCCGCTCTCCAGCATGACGCCCACCCTGGTGCTGAAGAACGGCCAGCCGATCATTGCCTTGGGTGCAGCCGGCGGCCCAAAGATCATTTCACAGGTTGTGCTTGAACTGGTCTGCCTGCTTGATCTGGGAATGAGTCCAGCGCAAGCGTTGGCCCAGCCGCGTATTCATCACCAATGGTCCCCGGCCGAATTGATGGTCGAGAAAACCCTGCCGCGCAAACTCCAGGCGGAGTTGGCGCGCCGCGGTCATGAACTCAAGAGCCTATCTTCAGTTGGCGTATCCCAGATCGTAGCACGCAGTCCGGACGGCCGAACTTTCCTTGGGGCTGCCGATCCCCGCGCCGGTGGTCGAGCCGCGGGGTGGTAGAAGGTTGAATATGAACGCCAGAAGCCCCGTCCAAGTAACGTAAGGTTTGCACGCAGGGTAAGGGCTCCGCGCCAAAAAGGGGCGGTGCAGGGCTTGACCGCCCGGCCCTTCCCGGCGAACCTGACAAAGAACTGAAAGACAACGGTTTATGAGAATGCGGGCTTCTCTGATGGGCCTGTTCGCGAGCGCAGGTGCCGCTTCCCTCATGGTCCTTAACTCAATAGCACAGGACACTTCGGGAACGACGAATGCAGCCGTGACCCCAGCCAAGGCGGATGTCGCAGCGGTCAGACTTCCTTACGGGGTTGAAGATGTTCTCAAGCTCAGTCGCGCGCAGCTTAGCGAGGACGTCACGGTTAACTTCATCCACAATTCGGGCACAATCTATAATCTTGCGCCCAAAGATATTGTGTATCTGCGAAACGAGGGTGTTTCGGACCGAGTGATTAACACCATGCTGGATCAGCGCAAGAACGTGCCAGCTAAACCGGCTGCTCAGACGGCGCCGGCGGGCGTAGCGCCCGCACCGCAGGCACCTGTTAGTGCGTACGCCAGCGAGGCTCCTGCCCCGCAATACGCCCCGTCTTATGTCCAGCCAGCGCCGGTTTACGTCGAACCTGAGCCCAATTACGTCCCAGCTTCCACCGTGTATGTGATTCCGTATCCTTACGCGGGCTACCGCTACCCAGGCTACTACCCCACTTCGGGGGGCTACCCTTATTATTACGGTGCTTACTACGGCTGCACTGCCCCTTCGGTCTTGTTTAGTTTTGGATATCGCGGAGGTTATCGCGGCGGCCATTGCGGTGGCGGGCGCTATCACGGCCACCACTAGACTGTCCGGCCCGTTTGGGGAAGTCCGACGCTGCAGCTTTTCTGGCGCGAGTTAATTTCTTTATGGCCCACGGGCTTTACGCCGATTGGTTAAGCCAGACGAACGCGAAGGACGAAAGGGCACTGCACATTGCAGGCGAGGTTTAGTCTAGCACATGCCGTGGGGCCTGGTATACATGGGCCATCCAGATTACAACCATGACTACGAAACGAGATAGAAAAGCCTGGCTTACAGGCGGAACAATTCAATGTGAACCGCCACCCTTAGCCCAGCACCCACCGCGCCGGTTGGTGTTGTTGGGAGCGCCGGGCGTTGGCAAAGGCACGCAGGCGGAGTTACTCTGCGCCAACCTGGGCACGTGCCACCTGTCCACAGGGGACATATTCCGCGCGGCGAAAGCTCTGGATCCCGCGGATCGAAGTCCGGCGCTGACCGCAGCGCTAGAGTATATGCGCCGAGGGGATCTGGTACCGGACGAAACGGTGCTGGCACTGGTGGCGGAGCGAGTGGGCTGCCTGCGGTGCGAGGGAGGCTTTTTGCTGGACGGCTTCCCCCGAACGGTCGCGCAGGCCGAGGCACTGGACCAATTGTTGGCAGGCGAGAAGCTCAAGCTTGACGCGGTGCTCAGCTACGAATTGCCGCTGGAGCGGGTAGTGTCGCGCCTGAGCGGACGGCGGACCTGCCCGAATTGCAAGGCGGTGTTCCACATCGAGGCGAGGCCACCGAAAGCGGCGGGAATCTGTGATCATTGCGGCGGCAAATTGTATCAGCGCGAAGACGACCGCCCGGAATCCATCCGGGTGCGCATGGAAGCGTATGAACGGAGCACGGCCCCGCTGGCAGACTTCTACCGTCGGAGAAACCTCCTCGTCTCAATCCCGGCTGAAGGCTCGCCTGAGCAGATCTTCAAACGTACACTCGATGCACTTAAAGCGACGGCATAGCCTTGTCATCGCCGGGTTGATTGCAATCGCTGAGGGATGCTTCACTCTCCAGGCGCAGAGCAGCAAGGATATCCTGCCGCAGCCGCCAGCGGGCAAGGAGTGGGATCTCGTTTGGCAAGATGAGTTCGAGGGCAAGGAGCTGAATGAAGCCAAGTGGAATCGCCTGGGGGATTGGAAACGGCGAGACGGCTGGTGGGTGCAGGAGGATGCTTATCTAAACGGCAAAGGAAGCCTGGTGCTGCGAACGCGCAAGAACGGTGAACGCTTCACCTGTGGCGCGGTCAACACGCGGGGCAAGTTCGAGCACACGTTTGGTCTTTACGTCACCCGCTGCAAGATGCCCAAGCAGGTGGGACATTGGCCCGCTTTCTGGCTTATGGCGCCTGGCGTCAACGCAGTCGGCAACGCAGGCCGCGACGGCACTGAAATTGACATCATGGAAGCCCCTTGGCGGGATGGGAGGCTAACTTCCAACCTGCACTGGGACGGCTATGGCAAGGACCACAAGCATGTGGGAACGAACGTCTGCCGGCCAGAGGTTGTTAAGGGCTGGCATACTTTTAGAATATTGTTGACTATATAGCCAAACGGGGTTAAGGTTGGGGTATGAAAGCTAAAGCTTACTCATACATCCGGTTCAGCACTAAAGATCAAATACAGGGCGACTCTCTGCGCCGGCAGACCGAGGCAACGGCAGAATGGTGCAAGCACAACACCGTTCAACTGGTGGAGAATTACAGTGACCTGGGCATCTCCGCGTTCCGGGGCAAGAATGCCGAGATCGGGGCGCTCTCCACGTTCCTCAAGCTGGCCAGTGCCGGCAGAATTGAAAAGGGCAGCTTCCTGGTGGTCGAGTCCCTTGACCGGCTGAGCCGCAACTCCATTATGGACGCCTTCGACCTATTCAGGGCCATAATGAAAGCGGGGGTTAGGATCGTGACACTGAGCGACGGTCATGTATACGACCAAGAGAAGATCAATAACGGCAACTTCACGGACCTGATTATCTCGCTCACCTATCTGAGCAGGGCCAACGAAGAGAGCCGCATAAAGTCGCAACGGATTGGGGCCGCATGGCAAAACAAGAGGGCACAGGTCGCAAATGAGAAGCTCACTCGCCTTTGTGTTGCATGGTTGAGGCTGGCCGATGACCGGAAGAGCTTTGAGCTGATTCCTGAGCGGGTCAAGATTGTGCGGAGAATCTTTGAGCTGGCCGCAAAGGGTGTAGGGGCCAACGCCATTGCAACGATGCTGCGGAAGGAGAAGGTTAAGACTTTTCGCGGCGGGTTCACCTGGCACGTTTCCTATGTTCGCAGAATCTTAGAGACCCGCGCGGCCATTGGAGAGCTGACGCCGACTACCCGGCGCAACGGCGTGGCGACAAAGTTGGAGCCGATACCGAATTATTACCCCGCCGTCATCAGCAAGGAACTATTCGCAACGGTCGCACAGTTGCGGAAGGCGCGACCGGACCTGCGTGGCAGGTCGCGTCGCTGCAATGTGTTCTCCAAGCTCATATTCGATACTAAGGGCAACACCGTCGTCTATATCAACAAGACGGGGCGCAACTCCAAGAATCGGCATGAATACTTGGTAAGCTACGGGGCGCTTGTCGGCAGGGCTGAATATGTCACTTGGCGATACGACGATTTCAAAGCCTCGTTCCTGGCTGTCTGCCAGAGGGCCGCACTGACTAAGTCCCCCGCTCCCGATAGGGACGGCGGCGAGCTGGCGGTTGCCAGGCTTGAATTGGCCGATAGTGAAAAGCAGATTGGCAGGCTAGTAGACTACCTGGCAAAAGGCGCCTCCGGGTCGGTGGAAACGAGGTTGCGAGAGTTGGAGGACAAGAAACGGGAGCTACAGCGCCGCATTGCGGATTTGGAGAACGAGGTTGCCGCAAAGCCTACGGACGTGGCCCGGATTGACTGGAAGGATACTGAGGCTTTGAGGGACAACCTGAGGGCCACAGTCAAGCGCATCACAATGGACGCCAAGGCCCGCTGGTTCAAAGCGGAGTTCCTAGACGGGCGGGTCTATGAGTTCCAAGAGCAGGGGGACAAGGTCAGGATCACTACGCCAGACGCACCTGAGACTTGGCTGCCAAGGAAGGCTTAACCATGACGCTTCCACCTCCCCTATTACACGGCAACCACTGGACCGGCCAGAACGTGGCCGGATGGTGGTGCAGTGAGAAGTTCAATGGTTGGAGAGCATATTGGACTGGCACCAAGCTAGTCAGTCGGCAGGGTAACGACTACCACGCCCCAGCCTGGTTCACCGAGTCATTGCCCCGGTTCCCGTTGGACTGTGAACTATGGCTAGGTATTGGTAAGACAGACGCCGATGTTCACAAGGCGGTTGCCAAGGGCCAGTGGGGCGACTTGTGGATTGTCGCCTTTGATGTGCCAGGCACCATTGCGGAGACCGGCATTGAGATTCTCCGCAGCCTGACTCCAGCCGGCAGGCTGATCGTTGCATCATTCTGGCGCGTGGAGTCGGCAGATGATGCCAAGTCCTACATGCGCCAGATCGTAGCCAAAGGCGGCGAGGGTGTTATGCTGCGCCGGCCTGGGAGTCTCTACCGCAACACCCGTTGCGATGACCTGCTGAAAATAAAGCCTTAGAACCCCTCGATTTTCGCTACGCGTTGGCCCTACAGCGCGTTTTTATTGGCGGGGGGTAGTCAGATAGTGGGGGTGAAATAAGGCGCGTCCTGCTGTCCAACGGGCGGCGATAGCGGTTGAGGCAGAGGCCATTCTGGAGGCGTTGAAACCCAAACGTGGCAGGCCGGAAAAGGGGCAAATTTTTGCCCCTTTACCGAAGGATGATAGGAAGGCATCTGCCAAGGCCGCCCAGCTTTTCAAGACAAACCGGACGTATGTTAATCAGGAAGAAATCGCCAAGGCGGTCGGAGTGCCACAACGAACAATTTCGCATGTTTTAGCCGAAATCCAAAAACTTGGAATCTGGCTAAAACCCTCCGATTTCGACCATATCGAGGATGAGAGGAAAGGCCGTTGCCAGCCGGCTAAAGGGTAATGGCCAGCTCTTCCGATTACTTCCGCAAACATGATTATCTCGAAACACCGCAACGGGTCGGGCACCATTTCGCCCATGATGGCTACGCAACCGAGTGCGGCAAATGCGTCGGCACAGTGGATTTCGACTTCGATGCGATTGACGCCAGACTCGGCACGGCCCCGCCTGAAACAGATCGCGACCGCGCTTTCCGTCAAGCTGGCGACCTGCTCGAGGTCTTGTGTGTCTGGCTGGCAGATTCCCAGACCATAAGCAGCGCCGGCTTACGCGCCTTCGCATTGGCATGGACGTTGAGACCTGGTGCCTTTGAAGAAAGATCAATCGCCGAGCTGGCAAAAAGACTCGGCGTCACACGTCAATCCATCGGCAAATACTGCACCAGCGTCTACGAAATGGGCCACGGCATTTTCCAGGGCAAAATGATGAACAACAGCGCGGCCAGGGAGCCGCGCCGCCAAATCGCGCTCGAGTACCACAGACGCGTAGGCCATCGGCTGCGGCGTAAACAATAAAAGCGGCTCGTGCGCAACCACGCACACGAGCCGCCTGGTTCGCGGCCTGCCGGGACACTCCCGTGACCGGCAGACCGCAGTGGCAGGGGAAAGTCGTAAAACCCTGCCTCCCCGCGGAGAAGTGAGGCCGCGGGAAAGTGTTTCTACCTACGCAGTTAAGGCGTCCGGGAGGAACGAGAACGAGGCCGGGTGCCGAACGCCCAAATCTACCCACTGGCTTACGTACAACTTTATTTCTCTCGTTGCAGCTGCGCTGTACGGATCGCAGACAACGTCGAGACCCGAACCCCAACTGCCGATGATGAGGTCGTTCCAGTTGCCGAAGTAGATCGCGGAACAGACGGTCGTAAGAGTGCCAAACGTCTCGGCATCCCCGAGCTGATTGGTCACAGCCGCACGATAGCCGTTGCAGGTGGCGCTCCCGTCGCTGAGTTGGTTCTCCCAGATGAAACCAGCCGCACCTTGCACGGTGCTCTTGACCGCCGATTTCAACACCTTGCGCACGGCTGAATTTGTCAGGTAAGCGCAGCTCGCGCCGTCGGCATTACCCGCGGCAACTGCCGCTTCGAGTTCGAGAATTTTCTCAAACGTAGGCAAAGCGCCGGCTGCGCTGTTGGTCACTGTGGCAACATTGGTCGTGCCGCGAATGGACGTTGGCGCACTCGCGCCGCCGATGGCGGTTGTCGCCACGTTGAGGGCTGCGGAGTCCAGCGCCAGCGCCAAAACCGCCAAAATGTCATCACGGATCAGGGCATCAACGGAGGGCGTTGACTGTATCAAAAGTTGCTTACTATATATCTCATAGCCAGTGCAGGCGTGTGGGGTGAGGGTCAACTGATCGAAACCGGTATTGCTCTGAGTCGTGGACACCGCTTCGCCCACCCAATAACCCACCGCAGAAGCCAGGCCACGGGGAATGACGACATTGCCGACAAGCCCGTCCAGCATGCGAGCGCCCAACTTGGCCACCCAAGCTTTGTTGCGGAGCAGCTCAATGAAATTGCCGGCTGCGAGTTCGGTAGCCACGATGTTGCCACCAAGTGTTGCGGTGCCGACGGCGTTGTTAGCGCGGGTCAAAATCGCGTGCGGAATGTAGAAGCCCTGAGGGTCTTTCCGGCTCGTGCGGGCGCACTCCTGAGAGAGTTCGCGCTCCAAACCGTCGAGACGGTTTTCGGAGGCTCCGAGAATCGCCCGCGAGATGGAGTAGCGCTTGCTAAGGCTTTCGGGAATGTTGATCGTCGCGCGCGAAACCGGAATCACATCCGGCATAAGCGCGAACAACCGGTCTTGCAGGTCGGCAACTTTCGTCCCGTCCGCAATCGCCCGCTGGCACGCTTCCGCGCAGCCAGGGATTCGGTCCTTCATGTTTTTGCTAATGGCCTGAATTTCGGACACCCGCTTTTGTTCGGGCGTCATGGATTCGTTGTAATCACTCATAATCTGTATTCTGTGTTGAAGCCGCTCATCAGCGGCACTACGTCCAATTCCGCAGCCGACATCTGCCGGCACGGAAACTACGCTTGCTTCAAACGGCAACCATGCGAACGTCACATACTCCCGCCCGTCTTTGGTTTCGCTGGAAACCTCGCGGAGCAATTTGTATCCAACGCTCGCACAGGAGAGGATACCCGCCTTTATATCGGCGAGTTTTTCTCTGGCGAAACTTGATTTACTCAGCCTGGCAATCGCCCTGCCTTTTTTGTCGCTGCCGATAAAGGCTCGCAGGACCACGCCGAGCACGGAGCCGGGATCGTGATTCCACAAAAGCGGGTGCGTGCCGCTGGCCAGCCGGCTGAGGTCACAGTGTTGCGGATCGTGGGACAAAATTTCAAAATGTGTTCCACGGTCAATCGCGGCTTCGCTGCTAAACGAAAGTGCGATCACGTCGTCACTGTCTGCCCGAATGGACAGGTCAGCCACGCGCCGATACTCGCCTGACAAATCGCGTTTCATCTGTCGTCTGAATCTGCGTTCTACTTGTGGAAAACATTGGTGCGCTGAGTCGCGGCCTCCACGGGCCGACTTGCACC
>DAOTCE010000031.1 GCA_035452965.1 Candidatus Paceibacterota bacterium
GGATGTCCGCTCCTATCCCTGCCGCTCCCTGGAGAGTGCCACCAAGCTGGCCGAGCGCTTCATTGCCGGCGTCACCAAGCCCCGCCCCGCCGCCCAGCCCGAAACCACCCCGGCGCCTGAGCCCCAGCCGGTGGCCGCATAGGTCACACATCCCTGGCTTCGGTCAGGGATTTTTTTCTGCTCGCGAACAGAACCAACCCCAAACCGCTCACTCTCGCCGCAAGCCTCACGCCGTCACAGGCCTTGCAGGTGCCAAGGCCAGCGCCGTCATTCGGCCTGCTGCTCCGTTCGCTCCCCCACCCGACCCCCAATGCTCGCCCCCCTGCCGTCCCCCAGGGGGGCTGCGCCTACAGCCCCCTCAATTTCCTCTGGGAAATTGAGCGGGCCTTCGTCGCCACCAGATACCGCAGGCAGTCGGCGGCATCGTCACCGCCGACCCCATCCTCGTCACAATCCACCTTCAGCACGTCCTCAGGCCGACTCGGATCATGCTGCAACGCCGGCAGGCATTCCACGAGCCGGGCACACCGCTCGTGGATAAACAGCCTCGCCTTCACTCCGTTCGCCGGATCACCGAACCGATGCAGGATCTCCGCCCACCCGCTCACCCGCTCCATGTTCGCCGGCTTCAAAGCAACTCCCAGCTTCGCATACTGCGACGCGACGGTTGACCCGTCGCTCTGCCGGCTGAATACATCGGCGCCCGCAACAAACCTTTTCAGATCAGTAATCTCCAATCTGCGATTGGAGATTGAATGCCGCGCCAGCATCGCCGTGATCGCCGGCGCGTGGCGCTGCGGCAGCCAGAGCCGCTCCGCGTGCTCATCCACCACAAACAGGTTGCCGTCACCATCCGTGCACCCGAGCAGGACGACGGTGTAGTGGGTGAATCCATAATCCAAGGCGCAAAACCACTCCCGCGCCCTGGTCTCGTCGAAGTCGGACACGATATGCACCTCCCGACGCAAAGTCGTGAAGAACTGTCCGGCCGCAATATCCCAATCCCCATCCAGCCAGGCCCGGCGCTGCCATCCTGTCAACCCCTCCAGCACCCGCACGTATTCCGGGTTGTTCCACCGGTTGTCGGTCACCAGGGCCGCAATGAATCGTGTCTCGGTCTCCGCGTGCCGCTGCCACGGCTCGATGAACCGCTTGCGATACCACCCATGCCCGACACCGCCGGGATTCGTCGTCGAATAGATGCGCGGGCGCCAATCCGGCTTCGACGTCCGGCAGCACGTCGTGATGTCCTGGTACTTCCGCGCCGTCAGCGTGGTCGCCTCCTCGATCCCGATCACGTCGTATTCCAGCCCCAGGTAAGCATCGATGTCCTTCTCGTTCTGGAAATGGCCCGCGATGATCCGCGAGCCATTCCTGAACGTCAGAATGCCCCGGAACGCCGAGAACTCGTGACCCAGGTTCGTGAACAGCTTCCGCCGCAGATCCTCAAAGTGCTCCAGGTTGGCTTTGCCCACCTTCCGCAGCAGCAGGCACTTCAACCCCGGCACGCGTTGACAGTCGTCAACGCCCATCTGCGCCAAAAGCCAGTGGCTTTTGCCGCCGCCCCGGGCCCCGCCGTAGCCGACTGCCGTCGGCCCGTCGGCCCGGTCGCAAAGCCTTGCCGCCGCCGAGGCGGCGAGCTGGCGGCTCTGCAGGATGACGTCGGCCGCCTGGAACCGGTCCATCTGGTCCATCGGGCACCCAGCCCGCCGCCCAACGACAAAATAGCGTTCCCAGGGTGTCATGTCTCGACCTCCCGTGTTTGCGCCTTCAATTCCCACGTTTGCGATCCCGGATTCCCTGTTTGCGCCGCCAAAACCTTGTTTTGCGCCTCCGGCTGCCCTCCCACGACTTCGATATCCACCACTTCCCCTGGAAGTGGTTCCCCATAGATTTTCTCGAGTGCCACCTTCACCTCGACCCGCACCGCCGGCAGTTCGTCGCCCTTGCGCCGCTCGCCATCGGTGCCCAACCCCGTCGCCAGCCGCCCCAGCTTGCTGGCGATCTCCAGCATCCGGGCGATGTCGGCCAGGTTGGCATACACCTTCTCCCGAGCCATGTAGGCGTCCAGTCCCCGCTTCGCGGCGGCGATGGCCCGCTCGTGCATCACCCACTCCGTTTCACGGAGTTGGTGCTCGCGGGCCGACCACTCCGCGGCCTTACTTCGCGCCGCGGCCTCGATCGCTTCGCGCTCGACGATGGCCAGGTGTGCGCCATAAGCAGCCACGCGCTCAGTCCATCCGAACTTCGCCGACCACCGGCGCACAAGCTGTTCACTCTTTGCTAACTTTGTTGCCACCGCAGCCGTGGACCGCTCCGGCCCCTGGCTCAGATACAAACTGAACGCGGCAAACGCCTTATCACTCTCACGCGGCTGCTTTTCAAACGGTAACGGCACGTTTCATCCTTTCTTTGACCTCGGCGAGGGTCTGTTTCACCCGTAACCGCTGATCATGCGGCGGTTTCCAGTAGTGGTATCGCTCCGGCGAGTCGAACGGGATCCTCAGCGTCCCCTCCGGCGTCAGGAATGGTAGCCGCTCCTCAGCGGCAGCCGGCGGCTCAGCCACCCCCGCCTCCGGGACGCTTGGGACGCTTGGGACGGCACTTTCCAACCCCTTACACGTATGCGTGTGCGCACCTATAGTACTATGGCAACTTTCCAACTCACGCGCGCGAGGGTTGGAAATAGGCGTCCCAAGCGTCCCAAAATCATCAGCCGGGGAACTTGGGACGCCTGGGACGGCATTTTCCGACTCGGTTTTAGGCGTCCCAAGCGTCCCAGCCGTCCCAGACCCAAAACTGGTCAGGGCCGCCCTCACCGACCTTGCCACGGGCAAGGCCGGCGGCGTCTTCAGTCGCAGGCTGAAGGTCCCCGGCTTCTTGTCCCCCGCCAGGGCGAAAATCCGCTTCCGGTGCTGCCCATCCTTCGGATGGACGCAGCACCCGTATCGCCCGTCAGGGTAAACCCGCAGGTGTTCACCCTTCCGGTCGCCGCCGCCTTCCGCGCAGGCCGGACACCGGGCCTGCACGACGCCCCCCGCCAGCTCGCGCACCTTCTCAAGTTTGCCCGCGTCCAGACTCATTCACCCGCCTCCGCCGGCAGGTCGGTCGCCTCCAGCAACCGCACCTTGCGCCAACCCCGGTTCGACTTCTTCCCATCGCGCTCGATCGAGTGCGACTTCGTCACGTGGAACACGTCCAGCATGATGTCCGGCAGCGTCCGCTCGACGACCGCCGTCGGCAGCACATTCCAGCCGTTATCCGCGCAGAACTCCGCATACGCCTGGCTGATCTCGCTGGTCGTCACGTCGCCATACTCGTGCCGCGCCATCCGCTGCTTCACGAACAGTCGCAGGCTGTCGCTTTCCGCCAGCAACGAATCAATCCGCCCCCGCTGCACGTCGGTCAGCCTGAAATCGCCGATCTCGGCGAATTCAGCCTGCAAGCGCACAAACCCGGCCAGCGCCCACCGCAGGATGCCGCTCCCCTCCTCGCGCAGCAGCGGGACATGGAAGTCCAGGATACGCTTGACCGGCGGCGGGTTCTCATACCGCACGATTAGCAGCCGCCGCCGCCACGCTCCGGCGTCATCCTCGAGCCGGATGCACAGCCGCGAGTTGCACGTCATCACGATGTTGAAGGTGCCGAACATCGGGAAATCCCCGTTCAACCCCTTGCCTTCGCCCGAAATGGGGTCCCCGCCGACCAGCACCTTCAACATGCTGGCCCCTTTCTGCATCAGAAAATCCCCCGACACATCCGGCCCGATCAGCAGCGTCTTGTTCCGGTAGCGATACGTCTCGAATCGCTCATTCAGGCACTCCGTGCGCAGTTGGTACGTGTTCTCCAGGCCCACGAGGGCCTGGATCACCCGTACCAGCGTCCCCTTGCCGCCGTTAGCCGTGCCGTCGAGGATCAGGAACCGCTGCGGCAGGTTGTAACCGAACAACGCCAGCCCCGCCCATCGTTGCAGCAAATCGGCGTCACCGGCGCTAACCGCCGGGTAGATCAGCTCATTCAGGAATCGCGGGCACTCCGCCTCGCCGTCGAAAGCAAACGGCGACTTGTTGCGCGAGTAATCCTCAGGCGAATACCCACCAAAAGTCACATCCCCGTCCTCGCCCAGTCGCAGGACCCCGTTGGCTACGTGGATAAACCGCGACTTCGCGCGAAATGCCCCCCGCTTCTCCACGATCCCCATGAGGGCGCTCACCACCGCCTTAAGCTTCGTCTGCGTGATCTGTATTTCGAGCGTGAACTGCCGCGACTCCCGGCTCGCTTCCAGAATCCGGCCGGAGATCACTTCCCGGATGCTCTCAGCCGTCACCGGTCCCCAAAGGCCGGTTTCCGGCTCGTAGCGGTAGAACGTCTTCTCATCCGGATCGTAAATCACCCGGTTCTCGCGCGCATACAGCGCGGCCCAATACCGCTCGTTGATGCCGGTGACCCGCCCCTCCTTGTTGGTGTAGAACGGCTGGCCGTATTCCTTCGCCAGCGCCGCCGCGGCCTCGCGCTCCGGCGCCCCCACCCAGGGCAGCTCCCACCCATCCGGCCACCGGATGTCCGCAAATTTCACCATCACCGGCGGCGCGGCCACCAGGACGGCATACTCCATCCCCTTGGGATGCTGGCCGTAGATGGTCGAAAGCCGCCCGTTGCCGCGCCACTCAAAGCGTGGCGTGTTGCAGCTCGCCGGAAACTCACCCTCCAGCCGCAGCCAAATCATGCCGCCGCGACTTCCGCGCGAGCGCGTTGTCGCCGCCAATGGCGGGTTTGCGGCCAGAAACGCTGCCAGGTCCTCATCTTGGTCGAAATCCAGTGCGCAAAGCCCGCCGGACATCTGCCCAAGATAGACTGCAATGTTGAACTCGCCCGACGCCAGCGCATACCGATACGCTGGGGTCTGCGTCGCCTCGAAGGGCCGCTGCGTGTAGGTCACCGCCGGCACCTTCGTCCCGCGGATGCACGGGACGAGGAACGCACCGTCGCCGAACAACCCGGTCACCTCTTCCAAAGGAGTCGCCATAGTCGTTTCAGGCTTCGCAGCAGGCCGGCACATCCGTCCGCTGTCCTCTACCTGCCCGGATCGCCCGGCTCGTCCTGGGGCAAGCGGCGCGTCCCAACCCCTCATTAGCGGTCGTTTCGTCGGTTAAGTATCTTTTCATCAGTCCCGCCGCCCAGGCCAGCGACCCCCGGAACTCGAAGGTCCTCAGGTAGCCCCCGGCCACCCCTCGCACCACCAGGCGCCCATCACTCCGCTTGGCCAGACGGCGCCCGTGCACCGGGTTGCGCGTCTGCACCCACACCACCCCGCGCACCGGCTGCCAGGCGCACAATTCATTGCCGCCGATGGCCGTGTTCAGCCCCGCCTTGTCACCAATTCGTGTTTTCATTCGCGAAATTCGTATCTCAGTTGTTCCGAGCGGTATCGAAACCCTCCCGAACCGCCTCGTGCTCCTTGACCATCTTCTCAACGAACACCAGCCAGCGCCGGCACCACTCCGGATCATTCTTCGCCAGCACGACGGCCCGAGCGTTGATCAGAACCCGCTGCTCTGCCGGGTTCACCAGCAGGTAAGGCCCGCCAAAAGCTTCCAGTTGCCCGGCGTGCTCCGGTCCAACCCCAACGACGCGCGGGTCAACCCACATCGCGCCGTTCCCCCCAAATACCACCTCCATAAACCCCTGGCCCCCGTCCGCGCACCGCACGGGCGTCAAAAAGAAGTCCAGCGATCCCTCGTGCCTGCTAATCAGTCGTGCCTTCATAACTCCTTTCGCGTCTCAGTTTTCGATCTGCCGATAGAACTCAATGGCCTCGGGCGACACATGCACGCCCTTGAACCACTCCTTGAAATTCAGCCCCGCCAGCGACCGCACCCGGGACACCGCCACGTAAGCCTGCCCCGGCTCACGGGCGGCCCGGATGTCCAGATAAGCCGAGTCCAGCGTCAGCCCCTGGGCCTTGTGGATGGTCATCGCCCAAGCCAGCCGCAGCGGGAACTGGCTGAAGGTCGCCGACTCCGGATCATCCTGCGCATACCGCCAGGTGAACCGCTCCACGCGGATCACCCCACCGGTCTTGCTCTCCACCACCACCGCCCCCGGCTCGACATCCGTCACCGTCCCGATCTGACCGTTCACAAACAGCGGCTCGGCCCGGTTCGGCTCGTTCTTGTTGACCGTGAACATGACCAGGGCGCCGGGCTTCAGATGAAGCGCTGCGGGCGTCAGCAGGTTGCGAGTGAGAAACGCCCGTTGCAGGTCCGGCCCGCTCTGCTCCGCGTGCAACACGGTTTCCTCGCCCGGTAGCTCGGAAAGCTGAAACACGTTCCACTTGTCCACCTGAACGTTGTGCGTGAACAGCCGCGGCATCGTTGACGGCGGGTTGCTCCGCACCCGCGACTGCAGAATTCGGGCGCTGTCGCCCCAGACCCGGCCAACGCGGAAGTCCGCCAACGCGCGGACGAAGGCGGCCTCATCCTGTCGCCGCACCTTCTCCAGCAGGAACGTCCGGAACTCCGCCGCCGCCCAGGCCGGCGACTGAAAGCCCCAGTCGTAAGGCTCGGTGTCACCGGTGCGGACCGGTGGCAGTTGGAGAAAGTCGCCCGATGCGATCACCTGACACCCGCCGAACGGCTCATCCCGGCCGCGCAGGCGCCGGAACAGGAACTCGACGAATTCCAGTTGCCGCCCCGGCAGCATGCTGACCTCGTCAATGACGAGCACCTCGCACCGCCGGACCCGGTTGAACCCCGCCAGAATTGACCGGCGCGGATCGCGCTGGAGCTGGGCGAAGTAGTCTTCGCTCGACTGCCCCGCCGCCGGCCCGATCAGCATCCCGCAGAACCGGTGTATGGTCATCCCGCCCACGTTGAGCGCGGCCACGCCGGTAGGCGCGGTGACGCTGACCCGGCGCGGACACTCCGCGATGAACGCTCGCAGTTGCGTGCTCTTCCCCGTGCCCCCCGCGCCGGTCAAAAAGCAGTTGCGGCCAGCCAGGGCGGCGGCGTGGAACCGGTTCTCCGGCGTCAACACGCTGTCAGCGACCGCCTCATAATCCGCATCCGTGAACGGGAACTTGCCGCTCCCATTCGCCTCACCAACCTCGAAACACAAATTCGTCTGCATAAATCTTCAATCCCGCACGTGCTGGGGCCCTTCGGCCCAGGCCGGCGCATCCGGCCTGATCAAGCCCAGGACAATCGCCCGCCTGCACAAACTCACCGGGTCACCGACCCCGAAGAGCCGATACAACTGCGCCCGGTGGAACTCCGCCGTCTTGGGGCTGATGCCCAAGTCGGCGGCAATCTCTTTCATCCCCTTGCCGTCCCACATGCCCGCCAACACCTCACCGCGCCGGCCGAGGCGAGCCACCAGTCTCGCCAAGGCCGGATACAACACCGGGTCAACCCACACCCGGCGCCGTTTACGCACAGATCCCGAGCGCATGCGCAATCTTCGCCGTGAGCTCCAGGTCGTTGCGCAAATACGCTTCCGCCTGCTTCCGGTCGCTCTGCCACAGCGCCGCGAAGGCCTTGCCGTCTCCATTCTTCGCGCCCACGCCCAGGTGCTTCGCGATGCTGTCCAGCGAACCCCGCGCCTGCCGATCGCCGAGCTGCCACACGTCGCGCAGGTCAATGAGCTGGTCGCCCCAGTAGCGCCCGCGCCGCAGGCCGAACGGAATCGGCACCCGCCGCTTCCACGACCGCCGGAACAGGAAGGGCAGGTCGAAGCCGAAGATGTTGAATCCGATCATGGGATTCATCCGCCCCATCTCCGCCTGCGTGTGCTGCCAGAACTCCCGCAGCGTCTGCGCCTCATCATCGTGGCCGATGATGACGCACCGGCCGCCCTCGGGCCCCGCCTCGCTCAGCTCGTCAAACACGAGCATCCCGATCGCGACCACGCGCCCGCTCAGCGGGTCCAGCGCCGCCTTATCGAAAAAGTCCCGGCGGTGATTCGCTTCCGCCTCGGCGATCTTGGCGGCCACTTTCTCCGGGTCCTTCATGTTGCCCGTCTTCACTTCCGCCGGGTCGAACGGTGGCAGTAGCGCTGATAGCTCGCTCTCCGCCAATGGCCCGGTTTCCACGTCAAAAACAATGGTCTGCATAATTTCTTCAGGTAGGGCGCGTCACTCCGTGCGCGCCGGTTCAATTCGTTCGCTTTCATCCCCGTCTGAGAACCCCAACGGGGTTCCACATATCAGCCCAGGGTTGGTCCGTCCGCGGACCTACCCTGGGTTTGGCCACCCCAAAAAAACCCCTCCCTCTCCCCATCGGATGGGGAGAGGGCCGGGGTGAGGGGCATCCGTGTGGATCGGTGTTCATCCGTGGTTGCCTCAGTAGAGCACGTTGTCGTCTTCCTTCTCCCGCGCGGCCTGCCACGCCTCCAGCGCGGCAACCAACCGCCGATCATCGGCGCTCGGCTTGGCGTTCGCTTTCGCCGTCGGCAGCCAATGCTCGACCAGCGCGCCGACCTGTTCAGGCGACAGGTCCCGGACCTCCAGGCCCTTGCACTTGCCGACGTGAATCTTCGTCGCGCCCAGGTCGCCGTTGCCGGCGCCCGCCGGTTCGGCGCGCCGATACCCGTTGCCGTCCTTCGGCGGCCGGTCCTTCATCCGCACGAACTTGCCCGAGGGCTTCAACGGCTCCGGCGACTTGTCCGGCTGGATCAACGCGATGTTCGCGTAAACCTCGCCCTCGCTGTGCTCGTGGATCACCGTGATGTGCGCGGTGCGGCCGAGCATGTCTTCGGTGTCAAAGGTCTTGGTCTCCTCCGGCGTCAACTCCCGCCCCATCCACTTCCGCAGAAACGGCCGCAGGGCCGAGTTCTCGTGATACGACGGCGTGAACGGCGCGGACCACACGCACCAGGGCGTGCCGTCGTCCTTGGTCTGGCCGGTTTCGAACACGAACCGAAACTTCTCTTTCGGCCCGTACTGTGTCTGCACCGTCTTGAGAGGGGTAACGTCCACGCAGACCGCCGACCCGGTATATTCCGGGCAGGGCTGGAAGTTCCCGCTGTTGGTTTTGATACGCATATTTCTAATGCTCTGTGTTGCTTTGGTTGCTCCTATCCAGTCACGGCCGACTCTCATGAGCGCGCCGCTTCTGAAATCCGAAATTCTGAAATCTGAGATTGGCCATCTGCCCCATTGGCCCCATCCGTCCCATCTCCGCTGCTGGCGCCGCGCTTCGCGCAAGCCACCCGCAGGAACTGAAAGAACAGCTCCGCATCCATCGTGACGGGCCGCGGCCCGGCGAACGGCCACAGGTCGAAATAGGTCAGGGCCTTGTGCAGCAGGTCATAGAGGGCGTCAGAGTCCATCGTGACCAACCACGGCCCCCGATTCTGCCGGTGGGCCACGATCCACGGTTTGCCGCCGCAGTCGCGCCGCGCCTGGGCGCAGGCCTGGGCGAGGTTCAGGTTCTGGACGCGCTTCACCTCGATGTGCAGCCAGCCCAGCACCTCGCTCACGACATCAGGGCTGTCGCCGCCGCCGGCGAATTGCTGCCCGCGCCGGGCGTCGAACCCATGCACCCGCAACAGCGCCGCAAACTCCCGCTCGCCAACCTTTCCCTTTCGCCGCGAGTTCATAGGCCCCCTTTCATCTTTTCCAGACGGGCCACCGCAGCCGCGGTCAACTGCCGGAGCACATCCGGCAAATAGAACCGCACCAGCACACCACCAGGCCGCATCGGCGTGATCTCCCCCTTGGCGACCATCTCGTCCACGGTCCGAACCGAAACCAGCAACACGTCAGCCAACCCCTGCCGGGTAACCACTGCCCGCGCATGCTCGCCGGCCCCGCCGGTTTCCCCTTGCTGGCTCCTGTGCCACTCGGCCAACCGCTCCGCGCACCGCGCCAAACGCACCTCAGTCTTCGTAGGCTTCATCGCGCTACCTCTCTGTTTCCTCTCGGACCTCGGACTTCGGACTTCGGACTTCCCGCGCCAGCGGGTGCCCCCCTTCCAGCGGCTTGGTCGCCGGCTGCTAAGCCCTCGACATCAGCCCGCCGAATGCGCACCGCCCCCAGCAACTCGACCGTCCCCAACCTTCCGGCTTTCACCAGCCGCCAGATCGTCGTGCGGTGCACGCCGAGCAACACCGCCGCGTCGCTGGCCCGGATCAGCAGCGGCCCCCTGGGCGGCTCCGGTGCCGGCTCCATTCGGCCCTCCAGAATTCGGTCAATCGCCGCCTGCTGCTCCGCCGTCGCGCTCAGAAACCGCAACAGCCGCTCATTGCCATTCCCATTCGGCTTTCGGATTTCGGACCTCGGGTTTCTCATGCGCCTCCTCAGCAGTCGAACAGCTCGAAGGTGGGTTTCTGGAGCACGTTGGCGATCCGCTCCTTGATGCCGGCATCCGGCCTGACCCGCCCGGTCTCAATCCGTGAAATCTCGATCTCACGCGTCCCGACCAGTTCCGCGAGCTGCATTTGCGTCAGCCCTTTCAGCACCCGCGCCGCCTTCATTCGATTGTTCGCTGCCATTTCCGGTTCCTGTCGCTAACCGTGGCGAACTATTCGCCCCGGCAGGGGTCCGGAAAGTGGCCAAATCAGGGCAAAAAAAGGGGGTTAGCGACGGCGCTAACCCCTGCGGGACAATGACTTGCAACGATTCTACCGAGTTGCCAAAATTATTGCATAACGTCCTCTTGGATCATCTCCACCAGCTCCTGGCGAACTTTCATCCAATTGCCGCTATTCTGCCGTTCAAGGGCCTGCAGCACCTCCGCGAACATCGCCGGGTAATCCTTGTTATCGGCCGCCGCAATCTCCGTCAGCACATCCGCCATCGTCTCCGGATTCTCCGGCCGGTCGCCCGCGTCCCCCGACTGCAGCGACGGATTCAGCTCCACCTTGAGGTGGCGCGCACTGCGCTTGCGCCACTCCATGTACCGGAGCATGAGCTGGTATTCTCTCCCGCGCGCCGCCCACTGCTCCACACGGTTGTATAGGGTCCGATGCGGAACCTTCAAATGGTCCGCCGCCGCCTTGCGGTTGCCCAGCGCCATAATCACGGCAAACGCCAGAAAATCCTCGCCCTTCACCCGGACCGCAAAATTGAAATACCCGTCCTTGTTCAACTGTCGCAGCTCTTCATTCTCCTTGCACAGTTCGTAATCTCTCCTGGCCACCGCCTCCATGTTCCGGTCAATTCGCTCCACCGTCTTGACTAGCCCGTCCCCTTGAGCCAATCCCGCCACAAAACGCTTCAACACCGGCTCAATCGGGCACACCATCCGGAGCTTGCCGCCCTCGCCAGCCCCGACACACGGCGACAACGGCACGAACCCGCAATGCACCCGCGCCAGGAACGAATCCACCGCCGCCGAACGCAAGCTGGCCGTCGGCGAAAGCAGGATGAACGGCTCGGGCCGCGAACTCACCAGGCCCTCGACGTTGGCGAACAACTCCGCCTCGCTCGGGAAGATGCCCAGGTAAACCGGCGACCGCGTCGCCGCGTAGGTCCCTACATGCCACATCTTCGGCGCGGCGTACAGCACCGCCGCATTCTCCGCCGGCCCGAATCCCAGGACCCGCGCCACGGCACCGCCGAAGCCCGGCGCATCCAGCTCGTGGATAATCAGGTCGCTGGGTGTCAGCCATGCCGGCGCGCAGTCCCCGACGCCGCATTGGCACCTGGCCACCCAGCGCGCGTCATCGCACTGGTCCAGCTCGTGCCGGCATCCACAGTCCCGCTCGCTCAGACAAGGGTAGTCACCAGCCAGGCGCTGCGTCACGTGCAGGAAGCCATCCAGCATCGGCAATTCGCCGTCGGCCAGCGCCCGCCATTCGGCCAGCACTGCCGCCGGCCGCTGGCCCGTCGCTAGGCGATCAAGAGTACTCCAGATTCCACGGCTCATTGGGTGAGGCCTCCTGTTGGTTCGGGAGCACGAACTTCTGCCGCTGCAACCAGGCATGCAGCGGCACAGCATCGTCATCCCGGCTGAAGGTCGCGAAGTTGGACGGCCGGATGGTGAATGACCGCGGCTTCTTCGCATCCCGGAACGTCACCGAGAATCGCGCCAGCCGGATGTCCGCCGCCGCCGGGATCTGGAACCGGCGCGATTCAAAGATGCTGAACACGTCCGCCGCCGACACCCGCTCCCGCAGTCCAAGCTCGCCATGCCCCCGAAACTCCAGCTCCTTCAGCGTGATGTCCAGTAAACCGTCAATCCCGGCGCAGACCAGCACCCCCCGCCCGCTCTTCAACGGTTCCAGCGTGTACTTCCCCTTGCTCGCCGGGAAGTAATTGGCGTCGCCGAAGAGGTGCATCCCGAAGGCCAGCCGGAACAGCTCCGGCTCCTGCTCGCAGTCGGCGTGAACCCGCATCTCGCCGGCCTCCGCGTCGTAAATCACCACGTCATGCCGCTCGGGCCGATAGATCATGCTGCCCGACTGCAAATCCTTCAGGTCAACGCACCCGTCCCGCTTGATCGGCTCGGCGTGCCGCACGTAGAACCAGTACTCATGATCGTGCTCGCGCCAGAACACCTTAGCGCTGCGCCCGCGCTGGTGCGCCTCGTACCAACTGTTAAGCGTCTTCTCTAACGCGACCAGACTTGCCGGCGGCCGGAAATCCGCTTTCTTGCGCCGCGCCACGTAATAAACGAACGCGCGGTACCGCGCCACCGCCTTTTCCGCGTAGATTTCCTGGAACAACGGCCGGTTGACCAGCAGCAGGTGTGCCGCCACGTCCTCCGGCGAGCTGTCAGCCGGAAACTTGAACTCCATCTGCCGGGCCTTCACCGTGTCGAGGATCTTGTCCATCGCCCCCGGCCCGGACATCTGTTTCACCATGTGAAACCTCTCGACCAGGTCCCGCGGGATGTCGTCCGGCGACAGAAAGATCGTCGCCAGCGACTCGTACTCCAGTTCCGCCTCCTCGCCCACCGGCGGCAGGTTTACCCCCTTTCCGGCCAGAAATTCCCGGTGGTCATCCATCAGTGCCACCAGGGTCCGCGGGGAAAGCTCCCGCAATGTGTCCGCTTCCGAATACCGACGCAAATTGACTGTGTTCATGCTGCCACTACGCCTTCCGACTCCACGCGCCCGCCCGCGACCATCGCGACCCGGTCCGCGATCACTGCCTGCATTTTCCTGCTACGCTCCGTGCCAGGCAACACGAAGTTATTCAAACATCCGACAACTTACTCACACCCGCCGCCGCCCCCATACTGCATTCCGCATTCCGCACTCCGCATTCCCTCGTCCTTCCCCGGTTCTTCATTCTCCATTCTGCCTTCTGCCTTCCCTCTTTTACCCGCCACCATAGCAATCACCCCAGGACAAACGCGGTCCAACGGTACAAGTACGGACCACCGACCATCGGAGCTCCAGTTTCTAGCTTTTCCCTGCTCCGCGCCACTAGGCAATTGCTGGTCCCCCCAACCCGCCGTTTCCCCTCCTTCCAAATTCTGCCTTGCCCACCGAAGACCCCCACAAAAAAAGTTATTCAAAGTTGTTCACTTGGACCGTATTTGTCCTACCCCCTCTGTTATGCCGGCACCATGAAGATGTCAAAATCTCGCCGTTCTTACCCCGCTGAACACATGACCTCCGGCAGCCAGTTCGAGCGGACGGACCCTGACTACGCGGATCACCGCCTCCAACACATGCGTGCCGAATACCGCTCGCTGCCCCGCGCCTGGCGCCCCGCCTACCTCGCTGGCCTCGGCAAAAAGGACGCCGAAGCCCTCCTCGGCCGCAGGTCAGAACCCTAACCCGAGCCCCTCTGCCCTTTGCCCTCTGCCATCTGCCATCGCCCGGACCGCCCCTCGGCCGGCCCGGTCCATCCGTGCCAATTCGTGGAATCCGTGTCTCGGATTTCCCGCCACCGGCCGGCCCGCACTTTCTCAGCGCACCCGCCCGCCTCGCACTGTCCATTACTACAATATTTTACATAAATCCCTTGTCAGGGGATTTACTAAAAATACAATGAGGCCATGAAACGGAAGCTAGGCCGGCTCGAGACGCAGTTCTTCGCCTACGTGCAGATGCGCAAGCTCCGCACGGTCAAAACCGGAGATCTGGTCGGTTCAGTCCTCCGCCTGCAGCCCGTCCAGGAGCGCAAGCTTCTCAGCCGACTGTCGCGGGGAGGGCTGATTGCCCGCGTCCGTCCCGGCCTCTTCTTGGTGCCGCCGACCCTCCCCCTCGGGGGCGCATGGACTCCCGGCGAGGCAGCCGCTCTCAACGCCTTGATGGCAGACGCAAAAGGCCGCTACCAAATTTGCGGACCCAATAGCTTCAACCGCTACGGCTTCGACGAGCAGGTCCCCAATCTGCTCTACGCCTACAATAATCGGATTTCCGGCCGGCGGAAGATTGGCGCCGTCGAGCTCACACTCATCAAGGTCGCCGACGACCGCCTTGGCGACACCGAGACGGTGCCCTTGCCCGATGGTGAGGCGCTCTATTCCTCGCGCGTCCGCTCGTTGGTGGATGCGGTATACGACTGGTCCCGTTTCAACGGCATCCCGCGCGCCTACCAGTGGATCCGCGCAGAACTCGAAGCCGCCCGCGTGACCGCCTCTGCCCTCGTCCGCTGCACCCTCCGCTACGGCGATACCGGGACCATCCGGCGCATGGGCCTGCTGCTGGAGCGCCTCGGCGTCGGCGGACAATCCTTGAGGAAACTGGAGCGGGCTCTCCGCCCCACCAGCAGCTTCATCCCCTGGATTCCCACCCGGCCGAACCGCGGAACTTTCAACCGCCGCTGGGGCGTTGTGTTCAATGAGCAATCCTGATTCGGAAATCCTTCGCCTTCACGACGATCGGGACTACTTCCTGGCCGCCGTGCAGTTTACCGCCCGGGCGACCGGGTTCGCCCCGCGCCTCATCGAAAAGGATTGCCTCTGCACCGCCTTGCTCCAATACCTGGCGGCAGCCTGCCCCGAACTGGTTTTCAAAGGCGGAACCTGCCTCGCTAAAATCCACGCCGGCTTCTACCGCCTCAGCGAGGACCTCGACTTCACAATTCCATTGGCCACTGCAACCCCGCGCGCCCAACGCAGCAAGCACGCCCAGCCCCTGAAGGATGCCATGGAGGCCCTTCCGCAGCGCCTACCGCTCTTCCAGATCGCCGCCCCGCTCACAGGGAGCAACAACTCCACCCAGTACAACGCCGTCATCACCTACACCCCCCTGACCGGCGGTGGCTCGGACACGATCAAGATCGAAGCCGGGCTGCGCGAACCTCTGCTCCTCCCGGCATCCGATGCCCAGGCCAACACCCTCCTCCTCAATCCAACTTCCGACCAGCCGCAACTGCCGCCGGTGCCCATCCGCAGCATCGCTAAGCTTGAGGCCTTCGCCGAAAAGTTCCGCGCCGCTCTCTCCCGTCGGGAAGTCGCCGTGCGCGATTTCTTCGACCTGGACTATGCCGTCCGCCAACTCGGCCTCCAACCCGCGAACCCCGATCTGGCCGCTCTCGTACGCAGCAAGTTGGCTGTGCCCGGCAACGAACCTGTTGACATGTCGGAAGCCCGCCTGGCCCAACTGCGCCTCCAGCTTGCGCCTCAGCTCCAGCCAGTCCTCCGACCCAAAGACTTCGCCGCCTTCGACCTCGACCGCGCCTTCCAACTCGTATCCGCCATGGCCGGCAGACTCCGCTGATTTATGGCCTTCACCGACATCAACAGCGAGAACCGGCTAGTCCAAAGGACCTTCGCCGATCACCTCGAGAAGGCCCTTGGCTCGCCACCTCTTCCAGTCACTGCCCACCCCGCCGTTTTCCGACCAGAAAAAGGAAGCCGTCGCCCGCCGCGTTTACCTGCACGTCTGGCAGCAAAGCGCCGCCGGCCAATTCGCCGCCGCTTAACAGCCGCATAACATGAGCCACCGAATTCCGCTGCGCGAAATCAACCATCCGGATTGCCTGGGAACCAACTGCCCGGACCGCGATCACCTGGATGGCGATGGCCTATGCAAGCGCACGGCGTCGAAACTCGATGGCCTTCCCGTGCGCTGTGTCGGTGATTGGGCCTATGACAAGATTTACCGCCTCGTGCAGTACTTTGGCATCTTTGCCAACGGGATGAAGAACCGGTGGGGCGGCAGATTGAACTACGTCGAAATCTGCAGCGGGCCCGGCCGATGCATCACCCGCGGCGATCATACGGAATTGGACGGCACCGCCCTGGCCGTAATCCAGAGCCCGCACTTCAAGGAGCTGAAGAAGGCCATCTTCATAGACGCCAGCCCGCGCGTCGTGGACATCCTCAATCAGCGTATCCAAGCCCTGGGCGCCACCCACGTCGCGGACGCAGTGGTCGGTGACTACGGCAATGCGCCCGGCATCTGCCGCATTCTGGACCGGCTCCCCGATAGCTGCCTCAATCTCGTTTTCATCGACCCCACCAACTGCGACGCTCCATTCACCACCATCCAGCGGATCGTCGCCCACCTCCAGAACGCCGACCTGCTGATCAATGTGGCCCTGGGAACCGACGTGAACCGCAACCTGGTCCGCGCCATAACCCTTCGCAACCACCAGGCCGCCCGCGCAAAATACGAGAGCTTCCTTGGGACGCCTGGATTCTGCTCTCAGCCCGAGGTCATCGAGCTGGCCAAACGCAAGGACCACGACGACCTCCGCCGCAAATTCGCCGACACCTACGATCAGAAGCTGAGGGGTGAAGGTTACCAGTACACCAACGTGTGCCCCGTGAAGCACTATTACTACCTGCTCTTCGCGTCGCGTAACCCCAAAGGCCTGGAGTTTTGGCAGAAGGCCTGCACGTATTCGCCAGACAACCAGAAACAGCTCCTGTAGAGTCCGCCCGACCTATGGCCCTGCAATCGTCAATCGAGTGGACCGAAGCCACTTGGAACCCGGTCACCGGGTGCTCCAAGATCAGCATCGGCTGCCGCCATTGCTACGCCGAGCGCATGGCCCGCCGCCTGCAGGCCACTGGCCATCCTCACTACCGCAACGGCTTCAAAGTCGCCCTGCACGAAGACGCCCTCGAACTCCCCCTCCGCTGGAAGCAGTCCCGCGCCATCTTTGTCAATTCGATGAGCGACCTCTTCCACCGCGACGTGCCACTCACCTTTATCAGGAAGGTCTTCGACGTGATGCACCAGGCGAATTGGCACCGCTATCAGATCCTCACCAAACGCGCCGAGCGCCTGGCCGAGCTGCGCGACAAGCTCCCCTGGGGGCCTCATATCTGGCAGGGCGTCACCGTCGAGCATCCCGCCTACGCCCACCGGATTGACCTCCTGCGCCAAACCGGCGCCCACATCAAATTCCTCTCCCTGGAGCCCCTGCTCGCACCGATGCCGCGGCTAAAGCTCCGCGGCATCAACTGGGTCATCGTCGGCGGCGAGTCCGGCCCGGGCGCACGCCCGATGCTGCCTGAGTGGGTCACGGACATTCGCGATCAGTGCCTGAAAGCCGGCGTCGCCTTCCACTTCAAACAGTGGGGCGGCGTCTTCAAAAAGCGCAACGGCCGCAAGCTCGAAGGCCGCTTCTGGAACGACATGCCCGACGCCCCCGCCCCCGCCGCCCGCCCCGCCCAGCTCGACCTGGTCCCAGCCTAGTCACCAATCCTCTCCGCCCAGGCGCCCAGTCCCGCGAAGACAGCGACTACCCGCGGCTGCGCCCGGTCCAAAGCAGGACCAGAGCCAGGCCATGAAGACTGCCGGCAAAGGGAATAATCTCCGTGCCGGTATAGAGCACCACGCCGCGTATCCTGACCAGACCGGCTATACCCTTCATGTGTCCGCGGCTGCCTCGGCCTGTCCCCTTGCGCGCCACAAGAAGTTCCGCAAAGATTTTTGTCCGGTTTTGCCTTTCTGCGGGTCTATAGTTGCAAACGAATCGGGACGGATAACATGAAGACACACCGCATCATCTCGGCCGCCGCCGCCTTCTTCTTTGGCGCCGGAAACACCACGTTACTCGCTACAGAGGCTTACGAGGCAATCGGGTATCTCACCTATACGGCACTCGACTCTGGGACCGTGCCTCGCGTCAAGAGGGTCATTATGTTCGACGTGAAGATTGGCAGAACGTGGAGTGTCTACACGGAACCCGTCATTGAATGCAAGAATGGCATCGCCTTCCTGGCGGGATTCAACGATACGAACAACTGCATCTGGTTCTTGACCGGTTTCGCAGCGGCGTGGCGACCCTCCGAATCGCCGTTTCAGCACCTCCGAACTGAGCTGAAGAACTCAAAGAAGGACGACGTCTACTTCACCAACCCTTCGCACTCTGCACCTGAACTCCTGCCCGGACTTAAACCACCGTCAGGCCAAGCGGCCCAGGAAACCGTGCCCAACGTGGCGATCGCAACGGTGCTGCGAGGTAAATATCCCCCGGCGGAGCCGTCCTACGCCGCCTTCCTCTGGTTCGCCTTCAGCCCGCCCAGCGTGGAGCGTGATGCAACCAACCAGATGCTGCTGCAAGTATGGGACGACAGCCATAACCGTACTGCCTGCTTCAGGCACGCCACCTGGAAGACGTTCCACGAGCCGCCCGGGCTGGTTTCGAGCGCCGTGTATAGTTGGCTGGGCAAGGAGTTTCTCCTCGATGGCACCGTAGCCCGCATTGAGACTCCCTACGTGCCCCAGCCGCTGGCAATGGAGGCACGTTACGTGGTAGAGGGCACCACCAACATTAGCGGCCTGACGCTGCCTTCCAGGATTACGCTAACTCGCTATGGTACGAAGCTATCACGAGACGGAGCACCAATAGCCATTACGACCGACGTCGCCGTGGTCACCAGCGTGAGGCGGCTCTCGGCCGATGAGCCCTTGGAACGGAAGTTGCCAGGCTTGACCTACGTCAGCGACTATCGGCTGGCCGCCGGCAACAGGGGTGGCAGGCCGGCCTGTTTCCTCTTGGAGGCAGGCCCGCTGCGGCCAGAGAATTAGGTGCCAGCCTCCCCAGGGTTTTCAAGCAGAGCGCCAGTGAAACATCATCGCAGGAACCTGCTGGTTGGGCTTGTCCTGCTAGGCTTCCTTGGGCTGTGCTGGCGGCTGTCACGCCCCCCACAGGGCCGGGGCCACAAGCCTTGTGGATTGGCGGCAAAGTGGTGCCCATCGGCCAGCCCGCCCCCTCTGGCACCCCATCATTAGCGTCAGTCAGCGTCCCTTAGCGGTTCCTCCTGTGCCATTTGCCATCGGCCATCGGCCATTCGTCCCATTTCGGCCCAGCCGTCCCATTCACTCCCCTTTCACGCATCACGCATCACCCATCCCCTTTCATCCTTCATCCTTCCCCGCCTCCACCCGCCCGTACGTCCCCCAAAGATTTTTGTCCGGTTTCGGCCTTCTGCGGGTCTATAGTTGCAAACACATGGTGACGGATAGCCGCACACTGCTTTCACAGTATGCACGGACCGGCTCGGAATCCGCGTTCCGGGAGCTCGTCAGCCGCTACATCGACCTGGTTTATTCGACCGCCTACCGGCTGGTGGACGGGGATGCCGAATCAGCGAAAGACGTTGCCCAGACCGTATTCGTGGCCCTGGCAAACCAGGCGCGCACGCTGCCGGAGAACGTGATGCTGGGTGGCTGGCTTCACCTTCAGACCCGCTTCGCGGCGGGCAAGTTCATGCGCAGCGAACGCCGTCGTCGATCGCGGGAAAGGCAGGCCGCGGAAATGAACGCCCTCGAAGACCACAACCAGGGCAACCTGGCCCAAATCGCCCCGGTGCTCGACGAAGCCATCGGCCAACTGGATGCCGAGGACCGCAACGCGATCCTCCTCCGATTCTTCGAGCGCCAGGACTTCCGCTCCGTGGGCGACGCGCTGCGCACCAGTGAGGACGCCGCCCGCAAGCGCGTGGCCCGCGCCCTGGAAAAGCTGCGCCTCGTCCTGGGCCGCCGCGGCGTCACGCTCTCTGCGGCCGCCCTGGGCACCACCCTCACTGCCGAAGCCGTCACCGCCGCCCCCGCGGGCCTCGCGTCGGCCATCGCCACCGCCTCCCTGAGCGCGGCGGGCAGCGGCGCCGGCCTGCTCTACGTCCTGCTTCACGCGGCCCGGGCAAACTGGCGCATTCTGTCTATACCAGGAGTGGCGCTGGTGATCATGCTCACGGTGGCCATCTACCACAGAACGCCTTCGCAAAACGCACCCCAGCAACCAGCGCAGGTGGCCTCACCCCCCGTCGAGCCCGGCACGGACCCGACTGGCTCCGAGCAACCGCCTCCTCCAGCGCCAGCACCGGTCAAAGTCCCAGCCCTGGCAGAAAACCAAATGCGGTTTGACCTCCTGGACGCCGAAACGGGCGCTCCCATCCCGGCGGCAAAACTGCGCCTAGTCTATTTCGCGCAGCGCGGCAAGTCCAAGACAGCCAAGCTCAACACCGACGCTCAAGGCCAAGCCACTATCGAAATCCCGCAGGAGCCTTACACCAGCGTAAACCTGTTCGTTACGGCTGACCGCCACGTCCCCAAAGTGGTCTCGTGGAATTCTGATGGATTCCCCAAAGAATACGCCATGAAGCTGGAGGCTGGGTCCACTGTCAGCGGCGTTGTTGTGGACGAGTCTCAGCAGCCGGTTCCACAAGCTACCATCACATTCATTGGGCCGGGAATTGACACGGCTCAGAAAGAGAATATTCAATTCGGCCCCGACACCGTGCTGAGGACCGACGCCGATGGGCGCTGGTCGTGCAGTATGATCCCGCAGAGCCGCGAAACCATCCATGCGCTTCTGGAACACCCCCAGTTTGTGGCAACCCCCACCGACATACCGGTTACCAACTCGCAGGCCAAACCCCTGGTGTTGCAGATTCGGCGCGGCCTTACCGTCACCGGCCTCGTCGCCGATACCGCCGGACGGCCCGTTGCGGGGGCAGCCGTTCGCGAATTACACGACCGTCAAGACCGAGCGCTGTCTTCCACGACGGACACCTCCGGCAGATTCGAATTCAGGAACCTCCCCGCGGGCGACATCATGCTGGCGGTTCAGGCCGACGGCCTGGCCCCCGCAGTTCTGGAAACCAAGCTGTCGGCGAGCCCGACGGAACTGAACTTCGTGCTGCAGCCCGGGCGCGTGCTCAAGGGACACGTCGTTGATGACCGGGGAACACCCGTTCCGAACGCTCTCGCCCAGACATGTTGGACTAGCGCGGAATTGCGAAAAATAGAGTGGTCCGCCAGGACGGACAGCGAGGGCAGGTTCGAGTGGGACTCAGCTCCCGCCGAGCCGCTGCACTACTGGTTCGATGCCGACGGCTTCACGTCGCCGCCCGCCGGCCTGTTGAACGCGGACGGCTCCGACCACGAGATAAGATTGACCCGGACAGAAACCAACGCGGCGCCTGCGGTCGTTCGCATCACTGGCAGTGTCACCGACGACCAGACGGGCCTGCCCCTGGACGAGTTCAAAGTGCTTCTCGGCGAAATTCGTGTCTCGCTATCGGAGCCCATCGTCCGATTCGTGGCCGACGGCAAGAACGGGCAATTCAGCTTCTCGCTCCGCCCACCCTTCTTTTTCGAGGCTTACCAGGTGCAGATCCAGAAAGACAGATACCTGCCAATTGCCTCCACCAACCTGCTGTTGAAGGCCGGGAACCAAAGCCTGGATCTGAAAATGAGCAAAGGCTCCGGGCCCGCCGGAATCGTGGTCCTGCCCGGCGGCGAGACCGCCACCAATGCCACCGTATTCCTGTACGAGGCCACCGACCGCGTTTGGATGGCAAAACCAGGCGAGTTTCGGAAAGACACCACCTCCACCACGCGCGTGCAGACCGACGCCACCGGCAGGTTCTCCTTCGTGCCGCACTTGCAGGCACGGGGCCTGATTGCCATCCACGACCAGGGGTATGCTGAAGTCCCGCTGAAGGACTTCGCCGGAACCATCGTGCTTCCGCCGTGGGGACGAGTCGAGGGCAAGCTGACCGTCGCCGGTCGCCCAGGGACGAACGAAACCATTTGCCTCGGCAACACCCTGTACCGCTACGGCGACAACGGCCGGCGCTACCCGCCGTTGGGCCTGCGCCTGGAGGCCACGACCGACGCCCAGGGAACTTTTGCCTTCGAGAAAGTGCCGCCCGGTGAGCACAAGATCACCCACCTCCTGGTTAGGCCGGGCAGCCAGGGAGGCCGGATCTACGACACGCACGGACTTCCTGTCACCGTGTCCGCCGGAACGGCAACCCGTGTCGAACTCGGCGGAACAGGCAGGCCGGTTATCGGCAAGCTTTCATTTTCCCCCGCATCCCTAACCTCGGAATGGCAAACCGTGACGCTCCAGCTCCGGCTCAAGCTGCCCGGTGCGCCCGGCAGCCGCCCAGCCCGCGGTGACTACCCTACCACCGACGCCTACCTGCAGGCATGGAGAGCTGCCGCCGAGGCAGAGAGACTCTTTTGGGTATCGGAACAAGGCCGAGAGCTGGAACGCTCGGAACGGACCTACTCGGGCTTTTGTGGCGAAGACGCGTCATTCTCCCTCCCGGACATCCCGCCCGGCGCCTACGACCTGAGAATTGAAATGGCCGGAACGACCAGGAATTCCGCTGGCCCCAGTCAAGAAGTACCGACCGTCTTGCTCGCCAGGGAGATCGTTGTTCCCGAGGTCTCCCCGGGGCAAGACAACCATGCCCTCGATCTTGGCTTGTTGGAGCTGAAGGCGCCTGGCGATCTCACCCGGAAATAGATTATGGAATTGCGAACAATCGAAGACAGAATATGAAAATAGGAGCACGATTCGTTATTGGCCTCTCCGTCGGGCTGGCAGTCGGCTACGGGGCAGCGATGTACACCGGTATTCACGCCTGCAAAACAGTCAATGTGGCACGGGTCGAGCCGTCAGATTCACCGGACGCGAAAAACCTCAAAGAGCTGCGGGCGCAACTTCAAGAACTGCTACTGACACACACAGAATCGTCCCCAGTGGTTCAGAACGTGAGGCGGCGCATCGAAGTCCTGGAGAAGCGACAAAGCGCAAAGTAGAGGCCGCTAACCAATAGTAGTTAGTCCCGATACACTCATATGAAAAAGACACTCTACCTGCTGTTCCTTGTCGGTGCCACAAGTGCTTTGCTGGTCGGATGTGGCACTACTCACCACGTAACCCGTTGGGAGTACCGAAAGGCAGTGAATTTGTCCGATTCGCAGCTCAACGAACTGGGCGAGCAGGGCTGGCGCGTTGTCGGCTTCACTACAGACGAGTCCACAACACCCATGCCGCGGACGACCTACCTGTTGCAGCGGCCTAAGAAATGAAGAGCGCCGCGCCCAACAAGGCACCTGCAGCCAACCCCGCGATGAGCCTTCTGTCTCAAATCCGGTGCCAGTGGCGCGGGGTGGCTGACGTGCAGCGTTCGCAACAGGTGGCCGCATCCTTATAATTAGCGAAGACTTCTAATCCTATCTGTATGAAGCCACACATAACGAAGACTGATCTACCCGTCTATCTCGTCGCACTGCTCTGCTTGGGAATAGTGGGCTGCGCGACGCATTCGATCACGCACTCGGGTAGCTCTCACCCGCAGACCTTTTCGAGCTTTGATTTGCCCAGTGGTAGCGCGGCCCAAACGGAAGTCCTGGCTGGTACTCTGGATTTCCAGAATGCGGAGCTGACTCAGGTGCTGGCGATTTACCAGGAGATCTCCAAACGCACGGTGATTCGCCCCACCACTCTGCCGGCGCCCACCATCTCCCTTCGCAACCAGACTCCCCTCACCCGGGTGGAGGCTTTACAGCTAATGGATACCGTTTTGGCTGCGAACGGCATTGCGATGGTCCTCGCCGGGGACACCGCTGTCAAAGCCGTGCCGGTGGCCCAAGCCACCGCGGAATCGCCGCCCGAGATTTCTCTGCCCTGGCGGTCGCTTCCCGATTCCGGCTCGTTCATGATGCGGACCGTACAGTTGAAGAAACTGCGGCCCTCCGAGCTCGTCCCCGTACTCATGCCGTTCTGCAAAACGCCCGGCGCCGTCCTGCCGATCGACAGTCGCGGCCAACTCATTCTGCGCGACTATTCCTCGAATATCCGCAAGATGCTGAAGTTGGTGGAGGACCTGGAAAACAACGCCCCCAGGTAGCCCACCGAACAAACGGATTGAGCCGATGACGAGCAGCGCGAGCATGTCGGTGTCACAAGCGGGCGTCGGTGGCGCGCTGCTCGTCACAGCTCATCCTCATCGTTGGACGACCGCTTGGCTACTATGAGTCCCAAATATCGAACGTGCGCCATTTGCTTGCTGACCGCACTGATCAGCCTAGCGTGCATTCTGGCTCTCTGGAAGCGTCCGGCTCCGGTAGGAACAGTAGCACTGGTTCTGGTTTCTCGCGGCACGAGTCAGGAGTATGCATTGTTTACAGCCTTCGTCACAAATACCTCGATCCGTGACGTCTCCCTCGGTTGGAACCCCTACGTGCAGTACGAGGATCGGACTGGCTTGGTCGTCATCGACGCGGGAAAGTCCTGGGAAGGAAAAGGAGCTTCCCTCAGGCCAGGGGAGGTAGGCGAGGTGCGTTTTGGCATACCTGCAGACTACCGTAAAGTGCGGATCTACACTCGGGTCCGTTCTGATGCGGGGCGACTTCCCCGGCTTGCCAGCCGCTCGGTGGGGAGGTTCACGCCGCGGCAAATCTCACCGGGAGGGATATGGAAATGGTTGTATTCAAGGGGATGGTTGACTGGCATGCGTGAGGAGTTATGCAGCAGTTCATGGACGCCCAACCCCAGTCAAGCGGTCCAGCGGACGGAAGGCAGCCGAGCCAGACAAGGACTATGAGATTGAGGCTGCGGAGGTCAGGAATGTCGTCCAACCCGGCGCTGCACCTGAATGGCGGCCCCGCGTCGCTGTCGGGCAATTCGGGAGTCGTGGAGGGGCCGCCATCGGTGAGCTAACCGTTAGCCATGAAGAACATCTTCGCCCTCGCACTGCCGGCAATCACCGCTTGCATACAGCTTGCACATGCCCACCCTGCTACACTTGACCACGTCGCGCCCACGCTGGCGCAACTTGGGGAGGGCTGGACATCTCCCAGCGTCGTGGTCCTCCTGGATCAACGGGACCCCACCAACACCATTTGCACGGAGGGTGAAGGCTGGCTCAAGGCAGCACACAATGTCGTCGGGAAGAGAGGTCGTGACGCCTACATGGTGCTTCGCTACACCTATCAATCCCGGAGCGTCCTTGTGTGGATGAACCGATGCAAGGACCCACAATCCATAGGAGACGACTGGGGAAAAGACCCCGCCACCAAAACCACACTGGACCCGCTGCCGAAGGTAGGCGACGAAGTACGCTACTATAAAAGGGACGGAATGCATGAGAACATCGCCTTCCGCAGAGACAATTACCTCGTAGATGTCGAAGGTGTAAACGTGCCAATCGCCAAACTTGAACAGCTCGCCATCGCGCTCGACAGCAACCTGATTAAGGCGCATCGAGCGCCGGCGCCACCCCCGGCCGGCGAGAAACCAGGCTCCATCACTTTCACGGGCTCGGGCACTGTACAGTTCGAGAACCTCTGGGCCAAGGACCCAGAGATCACTGCTGCTGCGAAAGAGTTCGGCTTCAAGTCACAGGGCAGCAACACGATGTTTTTCACTATCGCGGTCAGCAACTCCTGTTACGACCTTCGTCTCACGCCCACAAAACCAGACCCCATCCATTATCATGAGGCCGCCTTCGACGGGCACACGCTTTACTTCCTCAGCCACATGAACACCGCAGATCTACAGAACGACCCCCGCCTCCGCGGCAAGCCGAATGTAGCCACGGCGTGGATATACGGCCACCAGCAAGTGGTTTACAGCCTCTTTGCCCACCAAATGGGCCCGATCTGGCTGATGCTCGCCTCCGGCCATTACCTCCGGAGCGTCACCAACGGGCTGATCCAGCCCCCGCTCACCCTCGGCCTCTTCGAGAACGATGACTATTTCCCGCGACCCTTCACCATCCCCGCCCGCTGGACACTACAGCAGGCATTCCCGTTCCTGCCGCTTGAGGTAACCTGCCGCGATGGCGGTGAGACGAAAACGGCGCCCCCTTTCCAGAATGCCAAAAGAGAGACTCCGTTTAACGCCGGCTTTACCAACATCGTCTTCCGCGTTACCGGAACCCGCGAGTTCGACGGCATCCAAGTGCCGTCCTCCGCGCAGTTGGACACCTACCGTCCGGCGCTCCCGGGCAAACCCGAGCTGCGGCCTTACACCCGTTACCGGCTCACCCTGACCGAGTGGCGCAAGGGTTTCCCCAGGATTTCCTTTATCCCGAAACTCCCTGGCCTAACCACAATCAGTGACACGCGCGCCTCCGCGGGTGTCGCTCCCAAGACTACAACGAGCGACGAATGGCCTCGCTGAACAGCCGCCTCGCGCCGGCGCGGGTTGCGCCTTCTGTCTTAGCAGCCGCTTGTGGACGCGGAGCTCAGGCGGAACGATGGACGGGCAGCTAAACCTCGGATGAACTATTATGAGAAAATGTATGGCAGTCATATTCGCGGCCAGCACCCTGTTGCTGGCCGGCTGTTGCACCACCCCACGTGCCGGCAAGTGGGAATATAAAGTGGCGAGCCCAGGCGGCCTGGAATTACGCTACCCGGAGGGCACGCAGCAGTTTCTGAACCGCTACGGCAAAGAAGGCTGGGTGCTGGTCAGCCAGAGTGACGGAAGAGTCTTCTACTTCAAGCGGCGGGTGAAATGACTGGTTGGCACCTGAATATGAAGAAGACCGCAGCAGCCGCTGCAGTGGTCGGGCTCGCACTGTGGCTTGGTTACTACCTTGGGCATCATGACGGCATCCAACAGGAGCGGCGGGCCTGGCTCGCCACCGAGCAGACTCACGCTCCCCCAACGCCAGCGGCAGTTGCGGGGCGGCCTGCCATCCAAACCTCGCGATTGACCCGCACGTTCTACACC
The DNA here is from genome assembly GCA_035452965.1 of Candidatus Paceibacterota bacterium. Taxonomy (NCBI): domain Bacteria; kingdom Bacillati; phylum Minisyncoccota; species Minisyncoccota bacterium. Next base: position 26,840 of record DAOTCE010000031.1, read on the forward strand.
TATCCCCACTCCGGCGGGACATTCATCGCCAGCAAAGGGCCAGCGCCGCTAAATCAGCCGGACCCGCGAAACACCCCCGTCCGATGACCCTCGGGCACCTGAAACAACTATGAATAAATCACGGCTATTCATTCTCCTCGGCAGCTTCACCGTCGGACTCCTCTCAGGCTGCGATGCCCGAACACCGAAGCTTTCCCTTTCTGACCCACGGCTTGCCCCGATGCTCCAGGCGATTGCAGCGGTTGACAGAGCCGCGCTCGGCTTCACTCCCATCCCCACCAATGCGGTAGCACTCTTGGTTAATCGCCCGGTTGCCGGCTACGACGCGATGCTCAACGTTTTCGACACCCCGGCGCTTAACGCTGGCGTTCATCGCACCATCGGGTTCCGCAAAACGGCGACTGGCTACAAGTGGATTCTGGAGCAGGAGACTCACCCCGGCCCGAACACCTTCACCCAGAGCGGCCACACCGCCCATGAGTGGATCCTCATCAGCTACGAAACCGAGAGGCTTACAGGGCGACCGCCTGGCAAGCTGTGCGTTGACTACACCGGACCAGACAGCCGCATCGCCGACCGCAAGGACCTCACCCTCGACGAGATCAGGCCGATTCTGGCAGAGTGGACTCAGAAGCCATCGCCGGGAACGGTCGCCGAGCCTGGCCGTTGAATTCTATGCACCCTCTGTTTGTCATCTTGATTATTGTCCTGCTTGCCGGCATCGCCGTTGGTCTGGTTCTGCAGCACAGGCTCTATTCCCGGCTCACCACTGAGCACTCCAATGCGTTGCAGCACCTGGACGAAAGCAGCGACGGTATCATGGCGTTTCAGCGATACCTCTGGAAACGACAGTACCTCGGGTTGGGTGACGCCGCCTTGACCCGGCGCGCCGACTCCCTTCGCCGCTACTGGACAATCTGTTTTCTGTTCTTCTTATCCGTTCTGGCTGCGCTTATCGTTGCAGTCGCCATTTGAAAGATAAAACAACACTGTAAGACCCTGGTTTAAGACACTCTTATGAAAAAGACACTGCTGGTCGTTCTATGCAGCGCGGCCATACTTGCGTCTGGTTGCGCAACGTCGCGTTCCGGTCCTGCCGTTTGGGAATACAAATCGGCTACAGCATATCCAAACGACGTGGGAGCCCAGGTCACCCGCCTCGGTCAGGAAGGCTGGAAGTTCGTTTCGATGTCGGCGATCTCCAGAGCCCCTGATTCTATCGAGGTCGTCCTTCTGTTCAAGAGACACAAGTGATGGCTTCTAAACTTGGCGACGTCAGCGACGGCTGCGTCCCCTCGTTGGCCTGTGCGTTATGCGCTCGCGTAAGCTCATTGCGGTTGGGGCCGCCGCTGTTGGCCTCGTTGGGTTGCTGATAACCGTAGGCTGGCCCTTGCGCTGCCCAGTTGATCTGAGGTTGGCCGGCATGGCACCCAGCGGCACGATGGACGATGACGGAACGGAGCCATGGTTCGTGACTCTGAGCCTCAGCAATCGCTCCGCCTGGGTGCTCACTGTCGCCCGGGAATGGGTCAAGGTCGAAGCCAGAATTACAAACCGCTGGGTTGAGGTGAAGAGCCCCTGCAACGTTGGCGATCTGACCGGGCACGCCACGAAAGAGGTCCTGATTCTCCTGCCATTCGCCACCGACGCCTGCCGCCTCGGCATCAAGTATGTGCCTGAACCATTACACTTGAGATGGATGCGGCTGTCGTCGAACCTTGGGCTATGGCGGCACTCCTGGTACCGAGCGCTAGCTAGGCGCGTGTTTCCGGTCCGCTGGCTCGATCCGCTTAGGAGCGAGCACACTGGGCACTCGCCCCATTGGAGACTGACCACCCCGCAAGTGGCCTTGCCCCAAGGACCCGCCCCGCCCGCCGGGGTTCTTGGCCGGACGCATAACCAAAGCCCTGTCACCCCACCCGCGAGGCAACCAGTTGCCTTGAGAGTAAAAATCCCTCCCGCCTGCCGTTGGTGCGCCTGCCGAAATCCCCCCGCGTTCTCCGCGTCCCCGCTGCGAATGCCGGCAAGCCTCTAGCCCTCAGCGCGGGCAGCGCACCCGCTCCGCTTGAAGGCCGCTCCGGCGCGGACGGAGAAGGTTGGGCGAGGTGCTCCCGCCCCCGCTCTCAACCTTCAACTAACCATCATCAACCACCTGCGGGCCGGCCCACCGCGCAAGGCTCCTGCTGTCATTTCTTCCATCAGCCCCATCAGTCCCATTCCGTCCCACCGGCCAGACGTGTCCGAGTCCCGCCCTTCGCGATCTTTGCGCCCTTCTGTGGCAGTCCGCCCCTACAGCTTCGCCCAAACCTTGAACATTCGCTCCCGCAGCGCTACCGGCCTGACCGTCGCGATCAGCTCCCGCATCTCCTCTTTAGCCGTTCGCCCCACCGGCTGGCCGCCAATCTCGATTTCAGCTTTCAGTTTTTCCGATTTCAGCTTTTCACTGCCAACGGTGAGCAGCTTCGGCATAGCGCCCTCCAGCGCCAGGCGGAAATCTTCTTGCCCGGGTCGGAAGTAGTGCTTCAACACCACATCGGTAGTCTTGTGCCCGGTCACGCGCTGCACCAGCTCCAGCGGCACCCCGGCCGTCAGCGCCAGCGTGACCCACGTCACCCGCAGGCTGTGAAAGTCCCGCACGCTGGCCCGCCTGACCCCGTGCGTCCGCTCCACGCGCAATACCGAGTCATCCTCCTTCACCGCTTTGGCCACTCCGCCCCCGGCTCGCCACCGCAGCAGCTTGCACTTTACCGCCGTCTCGATCTCGTTCAGATACTCCGACACCGACCCCTTGCTCACGCCCGCGCCGCTGGCCACCGCCCCGACGCTCTTGCCGTCCAGGTAGAGCCGAAACACCCGCGCCATTCGCTCGCGACGCTCCCCGGCCCCCAACTTCGCCAAATATGCCTCGCCTCGCTCCCGCACCTCCGCCGCCGGCAACTCCGGCAATTTCGGATCTGCATTCTTCATTCCTCCTTCTGCATCCCCCGCGAGCGCTGCCCAGAGGACCCTCTTCACCCGCCGCGTGATGCCGTCGGGATTCACCCCATACATTGCCGCCTGCTTCGGGAACACAAACGCCGCGCCGTCACCATCCCGCTTTCTGCGCTCGGCCTGCTTCATCAGTTCATCGCGCAACAGCCCGAAGATCGGAATACTCACCGTCCCGCCCGTCTTGGCCGTCTTCACCGTCACGAACCCACCCCGCAGGTCCACGTCCTTCCATTGCAGCATGCAACAATCGCCTCGGCGCATGGCAGTGCACATCCCCGTGATAATAATGGGCGCGATGAAACCGTCCGACTTTGCCGCCTCCAGGATTGCGTGCAACTCTGCCGCCGAGAAAGGCTGCCGAAACACAGTCGCCTCCTCCCGCGACACCAACCGGTCGAACGGATTCGGCCCCCCGCTTGGCAGCAGTCGCCGGAACGCCGACCGCAGCAGCTTCAAAGTCGCGTTCCAGGTCCGCCCGCTCACCCCGCGCTCCTTCTCCTCGCGCATGAATGCCGCCGCCACGTCCGGGCTCACGTAGGCCAACTCCTCCGCCTTCCGGTTCTTCGACCGCACGAACTCCACGAACCGCCCCAGGATTTTCTGGCCCTCCGCAGCATAGCGCCCGGCGACCTCCCGCTTGCGCGGCAGGCTCGCCCATTCCGACTCCAGCTCCGCCAGCTTCACCGTGCGCACCTTGGCGCCCGTCTTGATCGCGTAGAGCCGCTCCACCAGCCTGGCCGAGTCCCGGGCGCTGCGAGCCTCCTCCGCCACCTCTGCCAGCTTCACCTCGGCCATGCCGCGCGACCGCTCGAACTCGGCGTCACCCTGGTCACGCAGCCGGCGCGAGGCGGGAGGGACCCCGAACAGCTTGATCCCGAGATTCACGCAATGCCGTTTTCCATGGGCCATGAACCGGCCGTACCAGATTGGCCGCGGGTCTCCGTTGGCTTCGAATCGCATTTCCAGGTGCATAAGATATTTCTTCCTGTGAGAGTTCCGGGTCTTTGCTACAACTACTGCAACCTCCCGGAGACTATCGAAACACCCTGCACCGTGCAAGAAAAAAAGCCAACAAAGTGCCCAACGGAACCCCTTCAGGAAACCCCTCCGTTGCGCTAAAACCTCAATAAACTCGCAGAAATATGGCGCGTCCGGCAGGACTTGAACCTGCAACTTTCTGATCCGAAGTCAGAAGCTCTATCCAATTGAGCTACGGACGCACTTGAAAATCAACAATTTACGTAGAAGCAAAATAGACTTCTGTATCTTAATCTACTTTTTTGCCTACAATTGGTCGAGATGTATGGCATACTTCTAGCAACAACGACAGCTTAAGTATGGGCCACCCGAAAGTCGAGTTTGAAAAGGTCAAAGACAAACGAGGCAAGCGTATTCGTGGCTTGTGGCAACGGGGCGAGGTTTTCTACGCCCAGCTCCGGGTTACGAATCCTACCACGGGCAAACGCCGCCCCCAGAAGCTGGCACTGGAGAAAACGGTTACGACAATCCCGCAGGCGTTACAGGCTCTGGCGGAGATGCGAGCCAAAGAGAGGCGGGGGGAATTGCGAGGGCGAACGGGTGTGCCGACCTTTGGGGAGTACAAGAAGTATTACCTCACGCACGCACAGAAGGACAAGCACACGATGGATAACGAGACCAGCTTTCTGAATGCGTGGGAGGGTTACTTCGGGTCCGACATGCGGTTGGACAAAATCTCCGAGGCAAGCATCCGCCAGTTTCTGCGGCGAGAGGCCAACAGAATCAGCGAGCGAACGGGCCGCCCGCTTTCCAATCACTCCCTAAACGTCCGGGTGTACGCACTTCGTTCCATGCTCCGCATGGCAAAGGAGGAGCGGAAAATAGTCCGCTTGCCGTTCGAAGGCATCAAGAAGCTGAAGCATGAGGCTGAGAAGAAGCAGGTTCCGCCCGTTGAGGAAATTGAAAAGTGCGTCACGGCGGCGATTGACCAATGTCCAAAGAGCGGGAAGCAGTTTGCAGATTATCTGCGGTTGCTGATGTACACGGGTGCGAGGGAGACCGAAGCGTTGTCGCTTCAATGGGGAGACATCAATTTCGAGAAGCGACAGGTCCACTTCCATCGGAATACCAAGTTTGGGAAAGAGCGGTGGCTGGACTTCAATCCGAAACTTGCGGCCCATTTGAAGGACATGCAGGCCAGACGGAAACAAGAAAACGAGTGGCTGTTTCCCTCGCCACGCCCCAACTTGCAAGGCGGACGCATTACCAATTTCCGCCGCACATTGGAAAAGGCCCGGGAGCAGGCGGGTGTGTACCTGAGCGAGCACTACCTACGGCATTACTTTGCAAGCCAGTGCGTGATGGCGGGGGTTGACCGGTTCACTCTTGTCGGCTGGTTGGGGCACGCAGATGGCGGCAAGCTTATCGCAAAGACCTACGGGCATCTCGATAATGCGTTTCAGCAGAAGCAAGCGGAGAAGGTGACGAACCTGTGACGACCATCTGATTGCCGGTCAGAAGGTAGAACCACCTACCAATCAATTTTGGCGTCGGCATCGGAATCTCCCGCCCACGCTTTTGCTTTGCGCCGTGGCGTCAGCAGGTTCGTGGGTTCATGGTTGGGCCGATTGAGGTACTGAATCCAAATCGGCGGCAGATTCTCATCCCGCTCAAACCGAAGGTTGTCCCATTTATAAAAACGATGCACCCAATAGCTGTGGGTTCTCCCGTCGGTGCTCTCGCCCTGCCTGAATGCAGCGTGTATCAGCCGAAACGTGTTCGTCTTGGGATCGATTACCAAGTGATGCGGCCCCAGTCCCATCGTGCTGATTCGGGTGAAGCGGTAGTCGTTATCATCGGAGAATGCGAAGACCCCCGTGCAGTACTCGGCGGCGAGGCCGCACCCAGAGCCGGGTTTGACCGCCACGAAATCAAGCTGCCCGTCATTGTTGAGGTCGCCGCTGTAAACGGCTGAAAGGTACGGCCCGAGGACAAAATCGTTGTAGGTCTTGAATCGCCTCCCATCTGACAGCTTAATCACGACGGTTGTGAAATCGGAGTCTGGGTCGTGCGTTTCGGTAACGGTGGGGAACCGCTGCGGTTCGGATGGGTGAACCCAGACGTTGGAGGCCCGTTCCACGTAGGCGACTACTGGGAAGCGTGGCCACGATCTGCCGTTCAGGGAGGGTGAATAATCGGCAGCAATCCACTCGTTCGTGATGGCTCCCAACCCCGTGGCACCCGTCAGCAGAATTAGAAGCGGCCAGAGCAATCGAGTTGTGTATGCCTTTCGATCCATCGAGCCGGTTCTACCCCCACGCTGTATCGGTGGCAAGGCCCGATACACCCGGGGGTCTGGGTGTGTCTGGTAGTTTTTATAACGCCCCCTAGTTGATGGTCTCTGGGTCGTTTGATACGGAACCGCACTTTTTATAAGGAAAAAGTACTTATTCACGCATGCCCGTATCAGCTGTCTATTCCTTCAAATACCATTTGAACCGAGGCTTGTCGCAATCCCGATCAAAATCTTCGGCGTTGTTCAACTCGATTTTACCGACAACGTCGTCCTTCGCCATCTCCACCAATGCATTTTTGACACTCTGTTCAGGATAGCGGGGCGTGCCCCCTGTGAATTCCCCCTTCGAATAAAAAACAATCTGCTCAGTGAACAGAGACGACTTGATTGCTTCATCACGGTTCGCAGGAAGTCCAACGTCTCCCCGCCACGTCGCACCGTGAATCCGAAGGATCTTCTTAATCAAGCCCTTTAGACCACCCTTGGGATAAGGGGCTAAGAATTTCGGTGGCGTGTTCTCTTTCACTGTAAGCTGCTGGTTAGTTGCTTTGACCCTACGGTCAAGGTTTTCGGACGTATTCATAGGTTTGCAGATGTGGTTATAAAAAGGTGCCTTATCGTACACATAATAGAGACAATCTCAGGAATGCTTCATGTACCATTGGCCATCAGGAGTTCACGAGTAAATCGGGCTGGAAAACCCACTGCACCAGAAACGATTTCCTGTGCGTAATTTTCAATTGTTGGGCCATCGTTCACGGTGGAAATCCAGCCATCATGCTGGGGCACCCAAAAGAGTCCATGACCTTGGCATACCGCCCCCAAACGCTGTACCATCAAGTCCGCTTCAAAATTCTGCATGGCAAGTGCCAAGTCAGTGCGGACGGACAGCACGGACTCTGTAAAGGCGGGGAACCGCTCCTTGAAGAAGCGAAAAAGATAATGCTGCCCCAACCAAGTTTGGTTCTTCTCTTTCGGGTTCACAACCCGCAGAAAGTCTGTCTTGACCTGCTCCCGCAAATAACCACCCGTCGCCCTGCCGATTTCGGTGTAGATGTCGGCGGTGAGTAGGTCTTGGTATCGTACCAATTCCGAGTCATCGGTAAAAAGTGTTTGAAGCAGATAGGGGTGGCAGGTTTTCAAGTCGTACTCAATTAGTGGGAAAAACGGATGCCTCAAGTTCCGACGTCCTTCGGACGGCATCATCACGGCACGATGATACAGTCGCTTGGAGTCCTTTCCGTATCGGAGGTTAAAGTCTTTGAAGAAAATATGCTCGCAATGGTCTTTGACCAGATAGCGGCGTATAGGGTCATCGGGCACCCAAAAATCAGTGTCCGTGGCAAGTTGTAAAGCGGACAGACAATTAAGGGCGTAGCGAGAGGCGTCATCCGTGGGGGTGTTCTTGGGAACGGGAGGATGGAGACGCTTGCGGTGGCATCCCAAAGCACAAAGACCGCTGCTCAAGGCACGCTGAGGAATCCAGTACGGCATAGGAAACGCCTCAGCATCATGGGTTGCTTTGTAGTTCCGAATCGAACCGAGTTGGCCCCAATCTTCGAGCATGTCCATGTACCGCCTGTAGTTCGCACCGCACCTGCCCGTCCAGCGATCTCGATAGATGCGTGCCCATTGGTTGTCTTCGGCACTATTCAAGACCTCGTTTTGAATGAAGGCCAAACGTGCCCGGTCTTCCGATGACAATGCTTGTTCCGCAAGAATCTCCCGCAGAGAGTTCGTGACGGCAAAGTAGTCCACCTTTAACCAGCCACGCATTTGTATCTGACGCTCAGAAAACGTCATAATCCTCGCCCTTTCAAATAATGGGATGCCCCTCGGAAATCTGTTTTTGAGACGGACTGGGCGAGGCCGACTTCCCGAGGGGCGATCCCGAAATGGGTATTAACAAACCTCGCCGGTGAATACATATCGGATGAGCGGCGCAAACGTTCGTGCACAGTGAATTTGTGGATTGAGATTCGCATACCCATCGCCTCATTCCACAAGTAGCACCGGCATGAACGGGTCGAGACGACGCACCGCCATTTCGACGTATTCGGGGTTCAGTTCTATGCCGACAAAATCCTTGTCCTGCTTCAAAGCAACAAGCCCTGTGGTGCCAGCCCCAAAAAACGGATCGAGCACTACACCGGGACGGAAGCCAGCGTTACATCCGCAGTCCGTGAATCCCGCTTCTCGAAACTTCTCTATTTGGTCTGCTCTCGGGGCGGTGTTCACTTCGGCGAGAATCTTTCCCGCCTTCTTGGTTTCTTTGTACGCAACCCTGTCGGACTGTTGGATGCCGAGGGTCTTCGCCCAGATGATCTCCCGTGCCTTGCCACATTCGGTGCAAACATCTTTGGGGCAACCCGCATCAATCGGGGTCTCACATAGTTCCTCCGGGTAGGTAGCGAAATGGGCCTCCGAAAATGGGCGTGGCGGCACTCGCCACACGGAGCGTTTTATTCTTCCCCTTTCTGCATTGTAGAAACGTCCGTCCATTCTTTCCAAGTAAAGACCGCCTTGGGTTCGATATTGATAGCGATTGCTTCTGACGCCGTATTCCTTCCTAGTCCAACTCGCCTCGGCCAGCGGTTCGTACTGGGTGTTGAAGTAATATCGTCGTGACTTGGTAAAAAAGAAGACCTTCTCAAAATCAATGGTGAAGCGGTCCTTGGCCGAGGACGGCATGCAATTGGGTTTGTGCCAGATAATTTCGTTTCGGAGTATCCAGCCACGGTTCCCCATCTCGATTTGGAAGCGAGCAGGAATCTGCACGAGAGATTTTGCGGACAACCGCTCCTTCACACGAGCCGCCGCCGCATATTCTGCATTGCGACCTTGAGACAGTTTCGGGCCATTGGGTTCGCCGAAGTGACCGCCATAGCAATCTCCCAGATTGACCCAACAACTCCCATAAGGGACCAGAACTCGTTTTACCTGATCGAAAATGTCGCAAAGGTGTTTGATGTACAACTCCGGTGTCGGTTCCAAACCCAATGACCCCTTCCACGCCCCACAGTTGGCGCACAACGCATACTCAATGCGCCGGTCAGGAATTGTCTGTTGATCGGAGTAAAACGCTCCTTTCTGGCAGTCCCCACGCCCACAGTGCATCTTGGCATGGGTACCCTTCCACTCGTGCTGGCACTGCGGGTCTCCATCCCATATCAGCGGGGCCGTCCCGTAATCCCTCAACGCCCAGTAAGGTGGCGAGGTCATGCACATGTCCACGCTTTCGTCAGGCAGGGTCCGAAGAGCCGAGAGAGCGTCACCTTGTAGTATTATGTTTCGCTTCATCTTTAGTTTCCTTTCACGCCACAAGTGCTTCTGCCTTGGTTGCGTATTCTTCGTACCAGTTGATGACGGGTCTTAACGATGACAGGCAGGCGTCGATCTCGGCAGGGTTCTCCGTCTCTCCGCACCGCTTTAATTGCAGGAGCAGCGCATCTATCAGCAGCGTTGGTCGGAACGCCCCGGCGATTTCGTCCACGCCAAGTTCAGAGGGGTCAATTAGCCGAGGGTCGGTTTTGGTGCGGGAGTTCTCAACAGGGGGGATGGTGCTCTCATCGGATTTTTGCGCCGTGCCGCCGTTGGCGGCCAGGCGCAACTGGGATTCAATGTCGGCACGCATGGCAGGAGGCACAATTCCCAATAGATCGCCAAGGGTTCCAATGCCTTTAACTTTCGTCTTCAAGTTAATGCCATCGGCCCCACTGCCAGTGACGGGTGCCGAATCGGCCTTAATCGTTTGCTTGGTACGCCTGCCGTTCCTAACCTCTGCAACCGGAGAACTAACTGCCGTATTCGTAGTGGCCGGGGCAGGTGTGATTACCCTGATTCGCTGCCGCTGTGGGGACGTAATCCCCTCGCCTTGGTAGGCCGAGTTCAGGGTGCTGTAGTTCTGTATTAAATCCCGCAGGTCTGCGGATTTGCATAGTTTAATGTACCGCCCCGCCGTGTCCTCGCTGATGCCGCAGCTTTCGCAGAATCGTCCCCAGTGCCCCGATCTGACGTGTGCCTTTTCCTTAACCAGCAGTTGGCCGCATTTGTACGCTGCCTCGATTTGCTGCCGCCCGGTGTCGGCAATGGTCTTGTATGCGTTGAGCACGACGCCGTGATACTGTCGAATCTGGTCTATTACATTTGGACTGCTCATGCTGCCTCCTGCACTGGGTTTTCGGGTTTCGAGGCGGTCATTTGTCCGATGCTCGCCAACTCGCCTTCGACAGCAGTCTTTTCCTCGGTCAATCGCTGGATTTCCAATCCGATTGCGACGATCCGTTCCCGTTGGCCTTCAACGTAGGTTTTAATGGCACCCAACATCGAGGGTTTGGCGGTAGCAGAGGATTTCTCGTTAAGAGGGAATTCAAACCTTGCTACGTCAACGCCGCCCTCTTCCAGCATCTTGAACAGTGTTTCAGTCTTCGGCGTTCCAAAAGCATATTGAAACTGCCGAAGGAAATCCTTGGACAGAGCATAGTACCCCCACTCGGGGCAAATGAGCACCCGCTCTTGCGTCAACTTCGCTAGGACGTACCCGATTGAAGCAATCGGTATTTCCGCTCGATGGGCGACTTCCTCTCGATGGAGAGAGGCACCGCATTTTGCCAGCAAGAACACAACTTTGTGTGCTTGGGTGACCTTGGTCGGTCCAACCAAGGTGTGCTTGCTCGTATGGCCAACGACCTTTGTCTTTCCGCTGAGGTCTGGGACGTGCTCTGTATTAAGGATGCCGTCGGGCATCACTTCTCCCAAGTTGAATAGTGGTTTTTCAGTCATATTGTTCCTTTGCTTTTACCGTGCTGCTATTCGATGGGGGCTTCGACTAGTTCATAAAATTCCAAGGTGCTCTCTTGGCCGGAATGGTCGGATAACATGATTAAATTTCCTTGGATGACCCCCGTATTGATGCAGCCGGGGCAGATGGTTATTTGCTCTTTACCGTCAGCATTGGAAGAGGTCTGGTCCAAGTTGAGCAGGAGTCCATGCTCTTCGCTTAATCCGTGCCACACGATCCTGTGTTGCCCGTTCAGCACGATGTCGCCTTCGAATTTGAGCATGAACTTTTTCAGTCGATCCCAGTTGGTTTGGGTGTTGAACTTTGAGGTTTTGAGCATTGTCTTTTTCATTCTATTTTCTTTCTGTTTTGGCATCGGCAGGAATTTGCCTTTTGCTTGCTCCACTGTTCCATGTGCTGGGGTGAAGTCCGAGACGCCAAAGCAAGTACTGTATTTTTTCCGTGCTACTCTCCATCATTCCTCGGTATGAAGCATCCGAGTCAGGACAAGAGATACGGCGTTTGGACAGAAGATGGGGAATTGAAATTCAGGCAGCGGCCACCAATGTCGGACGCTGTTAAGAAGAAAATTTCAAAGGGCCGAAAGGCCCAGCTCGCAGCCAAGTGGAAAGCGAAGGCGGAAGCGGAATTGAGGGCGGTTCGGGCAAAGAAGCCAACGGTATCCCTTCCTTCCGGCCCCCTTCAAGGCGAAGATTTCAGGGAGTATCTGCGAGAGCGAGGTATTGTGGGCAGACGGCGAAGGCGGACTTCAACCTAGCACGACGAACGCAATTCACCCTGAAATACCCTTCCATACGGGTAAAATGAACGCCACTTCACCCCCGCACTGGTCAGTTTGACCGCTACACCCCAAAGAAGCACTCCCGCTTAACCTCCCCTCCCCACCTTTTCTTTGGCAGGGGACATGGGCGGCACGGGGCCGCCGTCAAAATCTCCCCTGACCAACCCGGGGCTGTCCTGAAAGGATGTGTCTCAACCGCCGCCAGGGCGGCGGTTGCCTTCCTACTCCTTGTTCTTCTTCCTTGCACCCGCCAGTAGCGTCTCCCGAACCCAATCCGATAAGGACTGGTCGGCAGCTTCTGCGGCGGTCTCCAACTCCCGCATATCGGATTCGAGCATCCGACAGATTAACCGAGCCGTCCGGGCTGTCCCTTTCGGCAGGGCTGGCCTACCCCGTTTGCGTTTAGTTGGCATCGGTGCAGAAAAAATTAACTGTACGACGAATATTACTTGAAACAGGCCAGAAATGCAATATAGTGTACGACAATAAATCAGTGATGCCTATGACCACCAAAATCGAATCAGTGACCTTCCCAAAGGCGCAAAATCCCGTTCAGGAATACTCCCCCGAAAGTCGGTCGGCAAAAGTGGCAAAAACATAGGGAAATCGAGAGGCGTTTTTCAGTCGCACAAACAATTCTTTTGTAAACACGATGAACCCCAAAACCGCAATTTACCTTCGCATCAGTACTAATAACGGCAGTCAAACGACTGACTCCCAATTGCAGGAGATTAAAAAATACTGCGAAATGCGGGGATGGACTGAAACCGAGGTATTCGAGGACCACGTATCGGGTGGAAAGGCATCCCGTCCCGCACTTGACCGCATGATGAAGGCGATGCGGATGGGTGTGTTGGCACGGGTGGTGTGCTGGAAACTGGACCGGCTCGGGCGTTCGCTGACCCATCTCGCCCTCGTCATTGACGAAATGACTCACCTTCAAATCCCCCTTGTTTGTACGAGCCAAGGAATTAACACGGACAGCGACAGCCCAATCGGCAAATTCCAGTTGGGGGTTTTGATGGCCGTGGCTGAATTTGAACGGGCAATCATCAAAGAGAGGGTGCTGGCGGGTCTTTCTGCCGCCCGGAATCGTGGCGTTCGCCTCGGGCGTCCAAGCACGTTGAACAAACGACGGGACGAGGTTCTGGAATTGAAGGCAAAGGGGCTGGGGGTGCGTGGCATCGCTCGGGAAATTGGAATGCCCGTGGCCAGCGTGTTCAAGTTGATGAAGGAGGCAGCATGAAGAGCCAAAACATGGTGCGGGCGTTTGAACTGTACAGCGAATTTGAAATGGCGTTGCGAAAGGCACACACGGACGCCATTGACGCAAAGGATTTGTTTGCTGAAATCGCCATCTATTCTCTTCTGGAAGAGGCAACCAAGAAGCACTGGCAGCTGAAGCGTATGTCGGAGGCGGCGAAGTGAAACCGTGCATCGTGCGAAAAGTCCCATTCCGCCTCCCGGGCACAACCCGTCTGGTCTGGGCCATCATCCTTGCGGAACGGGAGGGGTTGAGTCTGCTCTTTATAAAAAGTCCCGACGATAGCCGGAGCCACCAAATTGCCATTGCCACGGAGAACGTGCCCGAGCGGGTATTCGAGTCGGTCAACGTGTCCAGTTTCCCGGTAGAGCACGCCGATTTGGAAAGCATTGGGGTACGGTTGCAAACCCTCGGCAATGGACTGACCGAGGACGAAATCGAAGAGTTTTTCAAGTCCGAAGGACTCTGGTAAAAGCATACAAAAGGCAGGAAGCATCATGAGAGAGCAAATCAAAGACACCAGCGGGAGGACAATCGGATTTACGGATGATTCGAACGAGTATAGGCAGACGGTCACTGACGCCTCGGGTTCGAACCGTGGATGGTTTAATTCTACAACTGGCAAAACCCATGACCGCTCTGGTCGGGCGGTCAGTAGCAGCGGCGACATTCGGACATCGCTGCTTTCGAAAAGTGACGAATGAGCGTTCGATATTCATCACGACGGAAGCCACTAGCCCGGTGGCATTGTCTGCTCGCCCGCTTTTCAAAGGAGCAGATCAGCGGCACCGCCCACAGGAATGGGTTTAGCCCCTCTCCCGAAATACGTATCCAAGCAAACTTGAAGATTGTCTGTCCAGATCCCTGCCGGCGATTTCGGAATTGGTTGCATTTTAAGGATGATGTTTTTGTCCCGTGGGTCCGGAATAAGCGATTGTGCCGGAGCAAACATGAAATTCCTCCAGTTGCCAGTGCTCGCCCACATGCATACTGCCAACAAATCGAATTCTCCAAAGCGGTAAGGTCTTGTGGCTGCCCCTTGATCGTCGGTCCCGCCCCTCGTCCTTTGGACCTCCACAACGAAATGACCCGGGAACTTTCGGTTAGCCAGCATTGGCACCCCGTCTTTCCTTCGTTGGGTCTTCACTTGGATTCGAACCAATTTTTCGTTCTTCTCAAGCAAGGCATCAAAGGAGTCATTGGCAACAGGCTTCCCGCTCCAGCCGCTAACGGTCGGAAGAACCTCAAGGCAAAAAATCGCCTCGGCCACGATGCCTCGCACACCCCGTTGAGTCAGGTCTGGAGATCGGCTGATAGCTTCGAGAATGACTTCGGCTGGTGCCCCAATTTCCTTCTCATACGGGTGGATGGTGATGTCCTTACGGATTGCCTCAAAAATCCGCTTCTTCTGTTCGGGGGAAAAATCCGCCAAACTTTCAAGGTACTGCTTAAAATCCATTTCCGTTGCCGGATGCAATTGACAATGGCATCCTGTTGCCTTTCAGGGCGGATGCGGACCGGCAGTCCCGCCGCAACCTGTTCGTTATGATGGCTGAAGCTGCACACTTGTCAGGTAAAAACGGCGATAATCCTTCTGTGGAAGGGTTGGCCCCATTCTACTCAACTCCGCTCGGAGCCGCCTACTTGACGGATACTCTTGACGGTCTCAGGGCAACCAAAACCGAAAGCGTTAATCTGATTTTTACGTCGCCGCCATATGCACTCCATTTCAAGAAAGCTTACGGGAATGTTGACAAAGACGAGTACGTGAAATGGTTCTTGCGGTTCGCCGTCGAGATGTTCCGAGTTCTAAAGCCCGATGGCAGTTTCGTCTTGAATATCGGCGGCAGCTACAACAAAGGCACCCCAACACGCTCGCTTTACCATTTCAAGCTCTTAATTGCTTTGGTCGAAAACGTGGGATTCCACCTTGCCCAAGAATGCTTCTGGTACAATCCCGCAAAAATGCCTATGCCAGCGGAATGGGTGACGGTGCGAAAAATTCGCATTAAGGACTCCGTTGAATACCTGTGGTGGCTATCAAAGACCCCGCATCCTAAGGCCACAAATCAGACCGTCTTAAAACAATCATTCAGTGCCGACATGCATCGGCTCAACAAGCGAGGATTACGAGAGACTACGAGACCCGGAGGCTACAAAATCAACTCGTCTTGGGCAGAAATGAAAACCAAGGGGGCAATTCCCTCGAACTTCCTTGAGCAGAACTTGATTGAAACGCCGGACGAAATTCCGGAAAGTGTCATCCGTGTAGGCAACAACGCCGCCAACGACAAGTACACCCTAAAGTGTAAGGCGGCTGGCATCAAAATTCATCCCGCTCGGTTTCCCGCCGCACTGCCAGAGTTCTTCATAAGGATGCTGACTGAGCCGAGGGACTTAGTAATGGACACCTTCGCTGGATCTAACACGACTGGTGCAGTTGCAGAAAGACTGGAACGTAGATGGATTGCTTTCGACAACGTGGAGGATTACTTGAAAGGAAGCCGATTTCGTTTCGAGCAGTAGATTCTCACGCCAGCACTCGCAAGTGCCGCTTTCACGAGAAATCACTTCATCACAAGTGGCACGTATATGTAGAGAGAATTCGTCTCGCCTGCGTCAAGGAAATCGGCTTTAAGTGAGTAACAAGGCCAAAGAAAATTTTGCTTGGATGATGAGTTGGCCTGCGGATAAACCAACGAGCATTGCGTCACTGTTATTCGCTCCGGAATGCTTGCCCGAAAACTTCTGGCTTCTCCCCGCCGGAGCATCCGAACCAATTCCGCACTCGATTTTGGCAAAGCAGTGCCCAAGGGGTTGAAGTTGCGGAACGTCATTTCTATTTCAGCAAGGTTGCCTTCGCTGATGTAACCTGCTCGCAGCATACCACCCCCGCCGATGGACAACACAGAAGCCCCGGCTTGTATCCGTTGCCAAAACTCGACGTTGACCTGCCGAATGTATCGCTTCCGCTGCCAATTATCATAACGGTCGTTGTACCAAGTGCCGTCAGTATTCCAAGCGTATCTCAACTGACCATTAGGCAAGTGCTCTAGGTCGTTTGTCGTTATTCCTAACACTGGGAGCAGTGCCAATGTCCGATTCAGTGCTTCGCCTTCATTGGGCACCCCATGGGCTGCGGGTCTTTTGCTTTTCAAATCCCACTTGTGATTATCTTCGCCGCTATCGTATCTCACCATTCCCGAAAGCTCAGAAAAAATCAGAGCCCTCCAAGTTTCTTTGTTCGTTGGATTCGACTCCTTGATCCAGTACCCCGGAGCATAGAGAATTGTAGCGGGCAACTTCTGCGGTTCACTACGGAAACCAAGAAATGTAGCAAGGGACTTGAAGCGATCTGGGGAATAGATACGAGGTTGCAGTGAATAAATCAGCAGGTTGGTCTGAGGCGGTTCACCAGCTTTCCATAGCACAGACTTGATCGGATACGGCAATTCATCGCCCATCAGTGCCCTCAATTCAGTGCCATTTACAGGACATGGCTGCCCGCTTACAGCCACGTTGCAAACGATGCAGGCGAGCAACCCTGCTATGAGACGGTGCTTCATGTCGTCTCAGGGGCGCTGGTGACGGCACACCAAAAGTCCGCCGATAGCTCAAACAGCGAGCGAGCAACTGGCACTCTGGCAAGAAAGGACGCTGGCCACTCGTACGCTTGCATGACCTTAAACACCGCAGGGATGGATTTCAACCTCTGGAGACTACCGTCTTGAGCATGGCGAGCCAAGGCAGGCACAAGTCCTATCGTGGCGATGTAAAACATGAGCAGACCCAGCGTGCCGCACGCCAGAATAAGCAGGCGGCTTACCATCGGTTTGGTTCTCTTGCTCATTGGAAGATGGTCAAAGGGTTGGTGCGGTCTGGTCATCTTCGAGCAGTTCGGCTTGGATGTAGAATGGGTCAGGGTCGGTTTGTGATCCGTATCCGTAAATGTGATCGTTGGCACATTCAGGCCAATAGATGGAACGACTAACATTTGCGTTGGCGGAGGACTCTTTCGGTTGCGTGTTTCGGCAAACGTATTTCCACGCCCCCAGTACCGTACTGTCAGAGGATACGCCAGTGCCGCCGATTAAGGCGACTACCCAATACTTGCCCATGTCTGGAAGAACCGATACTTCTGTGGCATACGCTTGCATAACGTGAAGGTCCGTGTTCATCGCCAGATGTTCATTGTTCTTCATTTGGGTGTAGCACCCGAACGAGCGGTAAGACGAATCTCGGAACAAATTGCAGCTATAAAACGCCGCCCATTTAAGATTGCTGCTTCCCAAGTCCATGTCGTTCATTCCAATCCAAGTGAAGCTATCACTCGTCTTGCGGTAAACCGGGATGTAGGTCTGAGGATGTCCTAATGCCACGATGTTCTCTTTGCCTGCGGCACTGTGGCCAACGAACAGACCCAGATTAACAGTGTTGAAAATGTTTGAACCGCCAAGTGAGGATTTTTGAAGGGCCGGTGCTGCGAAATTATCATCACCGTAAATGAAGGGCACAGAATAGCCCATGACCCGAACTGCTTGAGACAGGTAAGTTGCAATTTTCTTTGGTGCCTTGAGTTTCCCCCACGGAAAGCCAGTACCCGTGGCAAATGTCACTTGCCCGAATGGGGCACCACGGGGCGGACGTGGATAGCTGCCGAATAAAGGATGATGCCCTTGATACAACATTCCGAAACTACCAAAAGTTTTATAGGTAGAGTAAACGATGAAGGGCTCAGAGGTTCCGCCAGCGTCCATCGGCCCGAAGATGCCGCCAACCTCAACGCTATTTGCGGTTTGAGTAGTCGGGGGCGTGCGTTTCGGGTAAATCTCGCTTGCGGACGCTTCAAAGATCACTAAACCGTTTGTGTCGGCTCCGGGAGGATAAATAGCAAGAGGAACGATAGCTCCCGCCCCATCTGCTGGCACTGCCCACAATTCCATGGCGTCGAAGATTGTGGAGAAATCGCTTCCAGCGGATGCACTCATTTGCTGAAATTCTCCTAAATCATAAATCACGTATGCAATGCGTTGAGGACTCAACTCCTGACCACTGGAATCCAGCCCATCCCAGATCACTGACACTGTTGTTCCGTTGCCCGTGAATGAGCGGTAGATCGTGTTGGTATCGTCGGCGTATGTGATGTCCACCTGCCAACTTCGGGGAGATGTCCAAACTGCATGAACCTGTTGTGTTTCCCCCAAATCTGGGCGATACCCGGCATACTTCAGGCGTACGTCTGAAAGAGGATTGTTGAACGAGACCGTAGCATTTTGGGCCGCAAATGAGGCTTCTCCGTCTAATGCCGGATCAGGCACAGCATCATCGCCCCCAGTTGTTCCGGTGTCGCCGTCGTTCTGAACCGAAACTGTCAAGCGATGCGTGCCGTTTGGAAAGAATCTGGTTTCGAGAGGGAATGCGTAGTCCTTACCGGGGCTCAAAGAAACTTCGTTGCCATCCACCAGCAAACTCCCTGAAACGACGTTTGAAGGGCTGGTGACGCTCGCCAAGATGTTTGTCAACCCCGAAAGGGTGCTGAATGCGTTGCTGATGGTGATTGTGGCTGGAAAAGAGTTTGATGCGTAGCCCTGAACTGCGATGCGATAAAAGCGGTAGGACACATTCTCATCTGCGGATGATGTACGGGGATATGATACCGACTCCGTGCCTATATCGGCCCAGAGCGTGTTCGTTCCTTGATTCGCAATGTACTCCGCTGCCGTTGTAAAGTTGGTTGCGAGATCGGGAGCGTAATCCACCCGGTAGATTTCATTCGTTCGGCTGGTCCACTCAAGAACAGCAGGCTGGTCTGCCCTGACCTTAACGACCTTGAGGACGGGCTGGCTGTTATTTTGAGAAAATCCTGATTGCAGGGCTCCTACAATCACGAGAATGAGCATTCCTCGTGTCATCGTTTTCATAACTCGGTTCTGTTGGGGTGCCGAGCCTTTCGCTGAGCCCAGCACTATTGCGATCTTTTGCTTCTCGATGTCAGAATGCAAGGAAATTGGCTGCCTAAATGTTTTATGCCGAAGGTCATGTATGCATTTTTTCAGTCTTGGATGGCTCACACGCCAATCAGCTTTGTCCGATGATTTCAACCGGGTAAGGAGAGCGAAGCGCATTAGCCGACCCTTGGCGAGATGGGCGGAACATTTGGAACGTAAGGAACGAAGCCCCAATCTCGGCGTGGCAACACTTATCGCCAATTCCCGCCTGATGGCTGGCAAAGAAGGTCAATTTCGAGCAGGGCGATTCTCCAGAAGGGGATGAATCTTCGCTATGCATCTATGCGCATTATAAAGGTCTATTGTTCGGGATTTCGCTTGTGTCCATTCGGATGGTGCCGAGGCGTTCACAAATCCCGTCCAACCTCACCGGTGACCGCAGGAGCGTCCTGAATCGAAGAGACGGGTCGAACTACCTCGCAAGGTCCCGCCCCTTCCTGTGGCAACCGGCAGCGTCGGTGGTGCTGAATCCTTCTGACTTCTTGATCGACGCTCGCCACCTAAAAACCCGTTTGCCTACTTTTTTGCCTACATTTGGCCCGGAAATCTGCCCTAAATACAATGCTCTTATTCTCAAGGATTTGCGGAAATCAATTTGTATAAGTATCTGTGGTGCAGATAACTATACGTAAATCAGAATCCAAGGAAAAGTGCCTACTCCCTACTATCCGAAGTCAGAAGCTCTATCCAATTGAGCTACGGACGCAGTACTATGATGCGGGACCCTACCCACGAATGGCGCGGCGGTAAAGCCGGAAGCTCGCGCCAGCATGCTGGCGGTCCTCCCTCGGGTTTGTGCTGCGGCCTATCGTAAAGCCCGCCGCCGCGTTGCTTCACGGCACGACCAGCGGCTCGCGCCAAAGATGACCATTCTGCGCGAGCAAATCCTCCGCCGCCGCCGGCCCCCACGTGCCCGCCGCGTAAAACTCTCGGCCGGATAACGGCTTCCCCTCCCAACCTTGGCGAATGCCGTCCACAATCTCCCACGCCGCCTCCACCTCGTCGCGGCGAATGAAGAGGGTGGCGTCGCCCGCCATCGCTTCGAGCAGCAATCGTTCATATGCCTCGGGCGTGTAGGCACCAAACTCGGCATCGTAGCTGAAATGCATCCGCACCGGTCGCACCGCCGTGCTGGTGCCGGGCACTTTGCCGTTGAACCGGAGCGAGATGCCCTCGTTGGGCTGAAGCCGCAAAGTCAGGGCGTTGGGATCCAGCCTCGGCCCGCACTGCGCCGCGAACAACACGTTGGGCGTCGGCCGGAACTGAACTCGCACCTCGCTAGTGCTCAGGGGCAGGTTCTTGCCGGTGCGCAGGTAAAACGGCACGCCCGACCAGCGCCAGTTGTCTATCAGCAGCCTCAGCGCCACATAGGTCTCGACGTTCGAGTCCGGGTTGACCTTGGGCTCCTGGCGATACCCCGGTCGAGCCTGCCCGTCCACCATGCCGGCGGCATACTGTCCCCGCACCACCTGCCGGGCCACGGCCTCCGGACTCATGGGTCGGATAGACTTGAGCAGCTTGACTTTCTCGTCGCGGATGGACTCGGCCTGGAGGGATACCGGCGGCTCCATCGCCACCAGCGACAGCACTTGCAGCAAGTGGTTCTGCACCATGTCCCGCAATGCGCCCGCCTCCTCATAATAACCGCCGCGCCCGCCCACGCCGGGCTTTTCGCTGACGGTGATCTGGAAGTGGTCAACGGATTCACGGTTCCAGAGCCGTTCGAAAATGGCGTTCGAGAACCGGAACATCATGATGTTCTGCACTGTCTCCTTGCCCAGGTAATGATCAATGCGGAAAACCTGCTGCTCATGGGTGAAACGCGTCAGCTCACGGTTCAACTGTCGCGCCGAGTGCAAATCATGGCCAAACGGCTTCTCCACCACCACCCGTTGCCAGCCCTCCGCGCCGTCCTTGCGCAGAAGTCCGGCATGATGGATCTGCTCGACCACCGCGCTGAACTGGCTGGGTGAGACCGCCAGATAGAAGAGCAGGTTGTGCCGCAACGGCCCACCGCCAAAGGAAGCAAGCCGTCGCTCCAGCGCCTCGTAGGTCGCCGCGGCGGTAAGATCGCCCTGGCAGTAACATAGGTGCTCCGAAAACTCCTGCCACACGCGGTCGTCCACCGGTTGGGTACGGGTAAACTGGCCCAGTGCCGATCGCAGTTCCGCCCGCCAGGAGGCATCCGTCTTATCCCGCCGGGCAACGCCGAAGACGCGGAAGTCGGGCGGCATCTGCTTCTGCCTGCAAAGGTGGTACAGAGCGGGAACGAGCTTGCGCGCCGCCAGGTCCCCGCTCGCGCCAAAGATGACAATCGAGCATGGTTCCACCACCTTGCGCCCGCCATCCAGCCGACAGGTCAGCAGCTCGTCAAGTTGCGCGGATTGGTCCATAGGCAGACCATCGCCGAAGCGCAGCCCCATTTCAAACATAGTTCTGCTTTACTTGGAACTGCATCGCTCTATATTCTCCCCGCACTAGACAGCCGATGTGGCGGAATTGGCAGACGCGCTAGACTCAAAATCTGGTACTCGTGAGAGTGTGTGGGTTCGACCCCCTCCATCGGCACCACCTCGAATCCGGGGAGCAATGATGACCTCGTATTCCCTGTGCCTCGGCTTTCCGGGTTGTGCTGGTGAAAACCACCGTTGGCACTTCCCGGAAATCCGTGATGAACCAAGATCTGGCCCTCCGGATTGCCGCTCGTGGAGGTCAGAAATCGTTGAACACGGCCTCGGCCTTTCCTGAATCAGCGGATTTCCAGGCGGCGGCAGCAACGGCGCAGGCCCGGGCCCCGTCCAGAACGCCCGGGCTGGGTTCGCAGTCGTGATCGAGGCATTCCTGGAAATGACGCATGTAGCGAATGACCGTTGCGCCATGCCCGTAGGCGCTCGTGTCCTGCTCGGGTTCGAACCTGGTGGTGACGGGCTCTTTTGCGCCCTCAGTATCGGAAACAAACTGCAGTCTTCCAGGTTTGTTGTCCGTGAACTCGGCGACCGCCGTTCCCCGAGTGCCGTAGAGCGCCACCTGCATCATTGGCAGCGGCGGCTCAACGACATCATAGAGGCCTTTGACCTGGGCAATAACGCCATTGGCGAACTTCAGGTTCAGAAAGAACAGGTTGCGGAGCGGGTAGGCAGGCGTGAGTTTGCCCTTGGCCGCATAGCAATGCACTTCGGCGACATCGCCAAGGAAGCTTCGCAGAATATCAACCGGATGCGTGACCCCTCCGTACATATAGTCCTGCGGCATCATGAGCCGCCAGGGCGTAAAGCCATATACAGGCCGGATGTCGTGGATGTAGAAGGCCTCGGCGGCCATAATCTCTCCCAGATCACCCGTTGCGTAGTGATTGCGCAGAGTGGTGAATTGCCGGTCAAACCGCATGGTCTGCCCCACCATGAACTTACGTTTATTCCGGCGCACGGCGTCCACCACAGCACGGGCCTGGTCGAGGCTGGTGACCATGGGTTTCGTGCAAATCACGTGCTTGCCGGCATCGAGCGCGGCAATACAGTGCTCTGCGTGGAGCGGATCGGGCGAGAAAACAGCCACCACTTCCACCTCCGGGCGGGAGACCAATCCCCGGCAGTCAGGTGTGGCGAAAGGAATCCCCATTTTCCTGGCATACGGATCGAGCACATCCCATTTCGTGTCGCAGGCGGCCACGAGCCGGAAACGGAGCCCGGGCACATCGGCCAGCAGAGTCATCGTGCTGCCCATGTTGTGCGGGCTGATACCGATGACGCCAAGACCTATAGGACGCGCGCTCATACCATTTTACCGAGGCGGCGATGTCGCGTGGTGATCAGGCTATCTTTGGCAATTCGTAACCTTTGCGGCGCGGACGAGACTTAAGAGCGTTGGCCTCGGCGTCGCCCACGAACTCCTCCTTGTCCGGGTTCCATCGCAAGCGCCGGCCCAATTCGCGCGCAATGTTGGCGAGGTGGCATAACGTGGAAGACCGGTGGGCTATTTCGACATCGGCATTTGGCCGCTTGCGGGTGCGCATGCAATCAATCCAGTTGTGCATGTGGCCCAGCGCAGGATAACCCGTGCCTTCCGGGTGGCCGGCAACCAACTCGGGCGGATCACTTTGCACCTTGTTGAGGAAGAACTCGATTCTTCCTTTTTCACCGTGGTAAATAGCGCCCCAGAAATCGCCGTGTCCTTTCGGGAGGGTCATTTCGAGCCGCCGCCCATCGGCGTAGCGCATGAAGATGGGACTAAGCGCATCGCCCGGTTTGTCCGGCCAAACTTCAACCGGCCCGGTGTAATCCGTTCCGAGGGCGGCTTGGATCATGTCCAGCGAATGTGTGCCCCAGCCGGTCATGCCCCACGGGAGTCCGCCGCCGTCGTACTCCCACCACTTGCCCCAGAGCGGGCAGCTCGGATGAAGCTCCGTGGGATCGTACGGCACCAGTGGCGTTTGGTTGCACCACATGTCCCAGTTCAGCTCCTTTGGCACTGGCTGGCCGGGTTTTGATTCGCGCCGGACCGGCGGCTCAAAATTGTGAGCGATCACCTTCTCAATCCTGCCGAGCCCGCCGGTGCGGACCAGGTTGTTGACCCAGCCGTAAAGGGGCAAGGTGCGGCATTGGGTGCCCACCTGCAATACGCGCCCGTGTTTGCGGACGGCTTTGACGAGGACTTGCCCCTCTTCGATGGTCAACGTGAGAGGCTTCTCCGCATAAACGTCCTTCTTTGCCTGGACCGCGTGGATGCAGGCGAGCGCGCGGGCATGCGTCGTGGTAGTTACGAACACGGCGTCCAACTTCTCCTTTTCCAGCATCTCGCTGTAATCCTGATAGCGCTTCCAGGTTGCGAACTGCTGGGAGTACTTAGGCATGCTCTTCACCGCCTTGCCGAAAACCGACTCCGCGCTCATTTGCCGCAGATCGCAATCAGCCAGGGCCACCACCTGCAATTGGGGTGGCGCCTCGTAAAGCAAGGCGCTGACTCTTCCACCGCAGCCAATGACCCCGACCGCGATGCGATCGTTGGGCGCGGGCTTCGCCGCCGCGCCAAACACCGAACGGGGAACAATGCAGGGCATCGCGAGCCCGGCAGTGACGGATTTAAGAAAGGCGCGTCGTTTCATGGAATTGGTGATTGGTTACTTTGTTTGCCGCGCGGCGAGGCGCGCTGAAAGTCCTTTCCAGGCAGCCATAGACCGCGTGAGATTATCGCGCGCATCGCCGGGAATGCTCACACATTGCAGTCCTATGGGGCCGCGGTAGCCCGCGGCGATGAATGGTCTTAGGAAATTCCCCACATCATAAGAACCGCTGCCCAGGTTCTCATACGTGCCCTCGGGAGAGGTTCCGTTGATGGTGACCAGGAACAGGTGCGGCATGGCATCTTTCACCAGGGCATCAAGATTGCCCTTGGGATCAGTCCAGAGCCAATGAGCGAGGTTAAAACAGACTCCTAAATTCCTGCACCGCGCGTCGCGTGCGATTCTAACCGCGTGGTCAATCCGCTCGCACCAGATATTTCGATGGGGGTAAATGGCAACACGGACCCCGTATTCCAGGGCGACGCCAGCCAGTTCACGCGCCAGTTCCACCGCGCGCGCATCCCCGGCCGGGGAAGACCGCGGCAGAGCTTTGCTCTGAAACTGGATCAGTAGCAGCGCGTTGCGACCCTTCAATTCCTTGATGGCTTCCTTGAGACTGGCGGGGTAAGTCTCGCCCGGATCCACAAAAATATCGTACGGCTGCACTGCGGCGGCGAACATCTCGAGGCCCTGCGAATGCAGGGCGCGAAAGGCCTCTTTCATTCCGCTGAGCCCGCCGAGGTACATCGAGCCTGGATAGCCGAGGTCCTTGAGCAGTTTGGCCTGGGCATCCCGCGAACCGGAGACCTTCGGATCAATGTGCTCGAAGTTCATGGCGAAAAAGGCGTTTCGCAGAACCTCCGGCGCGGCCTCGGCTGCCGATGAACAATGAATGGCGCTTTGGGCAACCAGGGTGAGGGCGGCCAAACCAGCAAACGCACGCGCCCGTCTCAGACCATTGGCGCGCATGACTAGCTCTCCAATCCCAGGCTGTCCATGAAGCGATAGGACGCGGCAATGCCTTGGTCAATAAACTCCGGCGTTGGATCGGTCGTGCCAGGCCCGAGGAATTGAATTTCCAGGCTATACGGACCGGTATAACCGACGCGTTTGAAAACCTGAGCGAGCTTCTTGAAATTGACCTCGCCCTCGCCCAGCGGCGGGAAGTCCCAGTTGCCCTTGCCGCCACGATGGTCCTTTATGTGAACGTGGACAATGCGGCCACGCAGGTCCTTTTCGCAGGATTCCAGATCGGCGACTGGATCCAAACCGGTATAGAAGCGCACGTTGGCGGCATCGTAATTGAGCCCGAGATTCGGGCGGCCGATCTTGTTGCACAAGGCCAGGGTTGCGGCCGCGGTTTCCGTCAGGCCGGCATGGCTTTCCAGCCCGATCTGCACCTTGAGTCTTTCGGCGTAACCGACAAGGGCGTCGAACTCCTTGTAGAACCTGTCCACTTCTTTCAAATCCGAGGTTATGCCGATGCCCGTGTTGACGATGGGAACGCCGAGATAGTTCGCCAGATCAATGCGGCTTCGCAACCGGACGAAGCCTTCATGGGCAACATCAACGTCTTTGGCCAATTGCGGGAATTGCGCCACGTCGGCCCGTTTGCCCATCAGAGGCCAGCCGAGATCCACATGACCGGCGATGCTGGCGATTTTGAGGCCAAAGCTCTCCGCTTGCTGGCCGAGCCGATTCATGTCCCCCGCACTCATGTATTCGGGGAAAATGTGGTCGCAGTAACACGAAATGCAGGCTACTTCGATCGTCCGGAAGCCCGACTTGGCGATGCCCTCCAACGCACGTTCCAATGATTGTTGCCTGTAGGATACAGTTCCGCAAACCAGCCGCGTCTTCATGGTAGTTGATATGTTGCTCGTAGTCCCCATTCGTTCAGCGTTGTGGTTAGTGTCAGCGCTGCGTGTTCATGCTTACTTGAGGTTTAACCATGCTGAGCGTGATTCCTCCCTGGCCCAGATCGCCAGTTCTGAATCCCCTGAGGAACGAGCCCTTGCGCTGTTCGGAGGTGCCGTGGGTGAATGCGTCGGGCACCACATAGCCCTGCGATTTCATCTAGATCCGGTCATCGCCGACAGCGGCGGCGGCGTTCACGGCCTCTTCCACATCCCCTTCTTCCAGGATCCCCTTGGTCTTCTGCGCATAGTGGGCCCAGATGCCGGCGAGAAAGTCCGCTTGCAGCTCCAGCTGCACCAGGTGGCGATTATACTCGGCTTCACTAACCCTCCCGCGCAGGCTCTGCAATTGCGCTGAGAGGCCGCATTGATTCTGCACATGGTGTCCCACTTCATGGGCAATGATATATGCCATCGCAAAATCGCCGCCAGCTCCCAGCCTTTGCTGCAACGCTTGGAGAAAAGACAGGTCAATATAGACCCGGTCATCTCCCGGACAGTAGAACGGACCGGTCGCAGACGAAGAGTAGCCGCAGGCCGAATCAACGGAACCGCTGAAGAGCACGAGCTTTGGTTCCCGGTAGGTCTTGCCACTCTGGCGAAACAGAGCCTGCCAGACGTCTTCCGTGTCCTTCAAGACTACCGAGGCGAACTGCTTCAACTCCGCTTCCGCCTCGATCACCCGGGAGTCGGCAGGTGCAACGCCGCCAGTGGACTGAAGCGAATTGAGAACTTCGGTAGGATTGCCGCCCAGCAGCCAAACCAGACCTACGACCAGCAGGACTCCGACGCCGCCCCCCGCCGCCACTTTCGCGCCGCCTGAGCTCCGACGGTCCTCAACGTTTGCACTCTGTTCTCGACCTTTCCAACGCATAGCGCCGTCTTATGACAAGTCGCCCGTCCGTGTCAAGCCCGGACACCCCGGAGATACTGGCAGCAGCGCAAAGATAACTTGAGGTGGTTAAGTGCGCGAAAGCCCGCGAGGGCGAATCTCCACCCGACTCACCCGTAAATCCGCCAACAACCGTGCTCTTGCTGGATAACGCGCATCTCTCGGCAAGTGTGACCGGATAGGGTGCCGAGGTTTGAGGATGACAGGGGGCAGGTATGATGTTTGTCTAAAGGGACGAACTGAACGGGATGACTCTATGAGCGAGGAGCTAACAATCGGCAAGTACTCACTGGGGGTGGGCGACCGGTTTGCGCGGCAGGCGGCCGCGCAGTTGCGGGCCTGTCTGAAGGCGGCGCAGCAGGGGGTCGAGGTGATCCCGGTGTGGAACAAGTCGAACCGGGAACACCTGATCATCGGGTCCGAGCCGGGGAGCACGCGGTCGGCAGCGGACGCGGCGGTGAAGGCGTTGGGGTGGAAAGGGGCTTACTATGTGGACGCTGACCACATCGGGTTGAAGACGGTGGACCGGTTTGTGCCGCATGCGGACTTCTACACGATTGACGTCGCGAACTGGATCGGGAAGCCAGCGGAGAAGGAGGCGATTGCAGCGTTCGCGCGGCGGCACGGGGAGCTGGCGGGACGGGTCGAGATTCCGGGCCTGGAGCGACAACTCGAGCTGGGGCCGGCAGACCTGGAGCGAGTGGCGGGGAAGTACTTGCTGGCGGCGCAGGAGGCGGGGCGGGTGTATCAGCACGTGGTGGGGCTGAAGGGCGAGGGGAAGTTCATCACCGAGGTGTCAATGGACGAAACCGACAGCGCCCAGACGCCGGCGGAGTTGCTGGTGATTCTGGCGGCGCTGGCCGACGAGGGGATACCCGTGCAAACAATCGCACCGAAGTTCACGGGGCGGTTCAACAAGGGAGTGGATTACGTGGGCGAGGCCGGGCAGTTCGAACAGGAGTTTGCGGAGGACGTGGCGGTGGCGGCATTTGCGGCAAACAGTTACGGGTTGCCGGGGACGCTGAAGCTGAGCGTGCATTCGGGGAGCGACAAGTTCTCGCTGTATGGGCCGATCCGGCGGGTGCTGGGGCGGTTCCAGGCGGGGGTGCATGTGAAGACGGCGGGGACGACGTGGCTGGAGGAGGTGATCGGCCTGGCGGAGGCTGGGGGCAAAGGTCTGGCGCTGGCGAAAGAGATTTACACCGGGGCGCTGGAGCACGTGCGGGAGCTGTGCGCGCCGTATGCAACGGTGATTGATATTGATGAGGCGAAGCTCCCGACAGCGAGGGCGGTGGCGGGGTGGAGCGGGGAGCAGTTTGTCGGAGCGCTGCGGCACGAACCGAAGAATCCAGCGTTCAATCCGCATCTGCGTCAACTGCTGCACGTGGGCTACAAGATGGCGGCGCAAATGGGGGCGCGCTACCTGGAGGCGCTCGGCGAGTGCGAGGCGCACGTCTCGCGGAATGTCACGGAGAACCTGTATGCGCGGCACCTGAAGCCGCTGTTTCTGGACAGCGATTGATGGGCAGGACAGGCGCGCGAGCATCTTGCCCGCTTGTCTGGCCCGCAATCCGACAAGCGGGCAAGATGTCCGCGCTCCTCCGGCAGCTTCATGCATACGCGCTTTCATCCCTGGGCGCGGTCGGGATGAGCCTTGCAATCCTTCGTCACACGCGCATAGTTCAGAACGGCGTCGGCCCGCTTGAAAGGTTGGATTGGGGAATTCGGCCCAAGACCCCAGTGTGCCGCTGCCTTCGATCATTGGAACAACCTGGTCTCAAGTCTATGAATAGAACCCCAGCCTCCACCGGAAGCCGCTCTTCTCTCGTCCGTGCGGCGGTTCATACGCCGAGCCTGGTCATCCGTTGGCGCCTCGCCGCGTTATTCTGCCTGATCACTGCCTTTGCCATCCCGGGTGCAACTTCGGCTTGGGGCGTCACCAGGCGGGATGACCAACCGGACCAAAGCTACCTGGACCTTGCGGCCAGCCCGGACTACGCCAGCGTCGGGACATTCTCCAGCGGACTTACCGGTTGCGGCACATTAATTGCGCCGGATTGGGTGCTGACCGCCGCCCATTTGTTTCTCCAGAGCTCAGGCACATTCACCATCAACGGGGCGACCTACTCCGCCAACCAGTTGATCAAACATCCGCAATATGTAAGCGGCCGGGAGATGCAGGGTTACGACATCGGCTTGGCTCATCTCACCACACCTGTTCCGAGCGTCACGCCCGCAACCCTTTACAGTTCATCCCTCGAACCCGTCTATGTCATGACCTTCGTCGCATTTGGAATGACCGGCACGGGTCTGACCGGCGCCAATACCACGGATCTCAAAAGGCGCGCCTGCCAAAACTTGCCGGACGGCGACTACGGCAGTCCCGCCGTCTTGTTGGGCTCGGACTTTGATAATCCTCACTCCCCCGCGGACAGCGATTTCGGGGACCCGGCCCCGTTGCCGCTCGAGGGCCTGCCCGCCTACGGTGACAGCGGCGGCGGAGTGTTTCTGACCGCCGATGCGAAAACCTATCTCGCCGGCGTCATCTCCTTCGTCGCCAGCACCGACGGGCTCGGCAACTCAAACTACGGCGACGTCACCGGTTTCGGGCGAGTGTCCGCCTTCAGGGACTGGATCAACCTGCGCATCCCCGAGCCGTCCACCGCCGGCCTGACCGGCCTCGGAGCAGCGTTCCTGTTGTTATATCGGCGACGCAAATAGCCGCGGCGAACCCGTGCGGAAGCAGTCAATCCAATGAACCCGCGCGATTCCAGTGCAGGCGTCCTGGGGAAATACTGGCGGTGCGCACATCGCATGCTTCTGGCTGCGGCCGTGGGAGCGCTATGTGGGGCAGCGGGCAGCGGGTTGGCGGCCGAGCAACCCACCCTCCGGCCCAACATCGTCCTCATCATGGCCGACGACATGGGTTACTCGGACCTCGGGTGCTACGGCAGCGAGATTCGGACGCCCAACCTCGACCGACTCGCCCGCGAGGGCTTGCGCTTCACTCAGTTCTACAACAACGCCAAGTGCATCCCCACCCGCGCCTCCATCCTCACCGGCCTTTATCCGCGAGGGTTGCGGGCGCGGCTGACAACCAACATGGTGACCGTGGCGGAGGTCTTGCGAGGCGCGGGCTATCAAACCGCCCTCAGCGGCAAGTGGCACCTGGGCCCCACAGCGCCGCACCGGCCCATGGACCGCGGTTTCGACGAGTTCTACGGCCTGCTGGACGGCTGCTGCAACTACTTCGACCCCGCCCGCCAGGACCCGCCATTCGAGGGCGGCCGCTTCCGCATCTTCGCCCACAACCGCCAGCGCATCCGGAACTTCCCATCCGACTTCTACACTACTGACGCCTTCACGGAGCACGCCGCGGCGACGCTGCGACGGTTCGCCGCAGCGGGCAAGCCGTTCTTCCTGCACTTGTGCTACACCGCGCCGCATTCGCCCATCCAGGCGCGGCCGGAAGACATCGCCCGGTATGAGGGCAAATACAGCGCTGGCTGGGACGCGCTCCGGCGGCAACGCCACGCCCGGCAACTCGAATTGAAGCTGCTTGACCCGAAGTGGGCGCTGCCGGAACCCGATGAAATGGTCTACAACTGGAGCACCGCAAACCAGCCGTGGGAGGACCGCCGCATGGCGGTGTACGCCGCGATGGTGGACCGAATGGACCAGAACATCGGCCGGCTGCTGCAAGCGCTCGCCGACCTGAACCTGGAGACCAACACCGTGGTCATGTTCCTCTCCGACAACGGCAGCAGCAGTGGCGAGGCGGGCGGGCGCGATACTTCCCAGTTGGCGGGGCCGAAATCGAGCTACATGAACGTCGGGCCGGCGTGGGCCCATGCGCACAACACCCCATTCCGGCGCTACAAGCTTTGGCTGCACGAAGGCGGCATCGCCACGCCCTTCATCGTGCGCTGGCCCAGCGTGGTCAAGCCCGGCACCCTCACACACCAAATCGGGCACATCATAGACGTGCTGCCCACCTGCCTGGAACTCGCCGGCGCCAAATACCCGCGCGAGTTCAATGGGCAAGAAATCCTGCCCGTCGAAGGCCGCAGCCTCGTGCCTGCCTTCCGGGGCAAGGAAGTTCGCCCGCCAGACCTGCTGTTCTGGGAACAGGACGGCAACCGTGCTGTGCGCCAGGGCAAGTGGAAACTGGTCTGGGACGTCGAGCTCAGGCGCTGGGAACTCTACGACCTCGAAGCCGACCGGACAGAAACAAAAGACCTGGCCGCAAGGCACCCTGCCAGGGTCAGGAAACTGGCTGCGGCCTACGACCGCTGGGCCAGAGCCACCGGCCACACCGGGGAGCCACCGACCAGGAAGCCCGCCCCGCAGAAGTCCAGCCAGTAACAGCCCCAACGCCCGGACGAAGAGTTCTGAGTCAGTCCGTCAACGGTTTTGTTGAAAGTTATTCACCGCGC